>JAFYFR010000020.1 GCA_017543645.1 Bacteroidales bacterium | reverse complement strand
CTCCGCACACCGCTCTACATTCAAGAACTTGCTGATTATAAGGAACGTACCAAAGGCGAAAGAGCCAAGGCTGAGCAAGCCGAGCGCGACTATCAGCGGTTAAAAGAGTCGTACAACAGCGGACTTGCCTCCAAAGCCGACTACGAACAGGCAGAAGACCGTTGGCGCAATGCCAAAAACTCGCTCGAAACCGCATCTCAACAGCAGTTGGCTACGTGGCAAAACACCAAGAAACAACTTGAACAGCAACTTATTACCTGCAACGGAGAAATCAACCGCATAGAATCTGAACTGCGCAACTACATTGTTACCGCACCCGCATCGGGCACGCTCATTACGCAAACGCAAATTCAACCAAACTCGTATATCTATACAGGTCAGGAGCTTGCATCCATTTCGCCCGACGAGAGCCTGATAGCCGAATGTTACGTTTCGCCTGCCGACATAGGATTTTTAGAAAAAAATCAAGAGGTGAAACTATCGTACGATGCGTTTGACTACAATCAGTGGGGTCTCGGACTTGCCGCAGTGGAGGACATCGACAAAAACATCAGTATCGAAAGCACTTCGTCGTATTTTGTGGTGCGCTGCCGTCTCATTGGCAACACACTCAGTCTCAAAAACGGCTACACTGTGGAAATAAAAAAGGGCATGACCCTCACGGCGCGTTTCCTCATTACTCGCCGCACTTTGTGGCAACTACTATTCGACAAAGTGGACGACTGGTTTAATCCCAAACAAATACCGCTACAAAAATGAACAAAAACGTACTACAACACGATTATTACGACTGCGGAGCGGCGTGCCTAAAATCCATAGCGGCGTACTACAAACTTGATTTGTCGATAGCCCGCATACGCCAGTACGCCTGCACCGATATGCGCGGAACTAATGTTTTGGGAATGATAAAAGCGGCTGGAAAAATTGGATTCACAGCCAAGGGCGTAAAAGGTACAAAAGCCGCACTGCCAAACCTGCCGTTCCCCACTATCGCACACGTTGTCAGACAAATAGACGACGCTGTTTTGTATCATTACGTGGTAATTTACGGCTATAAAAAAGGTGTGCTCAAAATAATGGACCCAGCCATCGGACGCACCGAAAACGTTAAAGAAGAGGATTTTCTTAAAGAGTGGTCGGGCGTGCTGATTCTTTTACGTCCGTCGGAAACTTTCGAAACTGGTAAAAAGCGTATTTCGGTGTTTACCCACCTCAAAAAACTTGTAATTCCTCATCGCAAAGTATTGATACAGACTATTATAGGTGCAATCTGCTTTACGGCGCTCGGACTGTCGATGTCGATTTATATCGAAAAAATCACCGACTATGTGCTTGTGGGAGGCAATACAAACCTACTCAACCTATTGGGACTCATTATGTTAGTGCTGCTGATTTTGCAGTTTGCAATAGGCATTTTCCAAAATATGATGGCGCTGCGCACAGGTCAGATGATGGATGCGCAACTTATAATGGGTTATTACAAACACCTTCTGCAACTGCCGCAGCAGTTTTTCGATACAATGCGTGTGGGCGAGATTATTTCAAGGGTAAACGATGCGTTTAATATCAGATATTTTATCAATTCTACCTCTATTAAAATAATAGTCAATGGATTGATAGTGATATTATCGTTTGGTATGATGTTTTTTTACCATTGGCGGCTTGCACTCATAATGCTTGCTGTTATACCGCTGTATGTTATAATATATTATATCACCGACAAAGTTAACAAACGAGTGGAACGCAAGGTGATGGAAGATACCGCCTCGCTCGAAAGCCAGTTGGTGGAGTCGCTCAACGCTGTGCGAACCATAAAACAGTACGGCATAGAGGATTACACCAACAACAAGACCGAAAATCGCTTTGTTAAGATGATGTATACCACCTACGGGTCGTCAAAAAATGTGGTTTTCTCCGAAAATGCATCTATGTTCGTGTCGCGGCTGTTTACCATAATACTTTTGTGGACAGGCAGTTACTTTGTACTCGACGGCGACATTACAGCTGGCGAACTGATGTCGTTTTATGCACTCGCAGGATATTTCACCGGACCTATTTCCGAACT
>JAFYFR010000133.1 GCA_017543645.1 Bacteroidales bacterium | reverse complement strand
TAATACGCCACTGCTTGGAAGTTACAATATTTCAAACATTATTTCGGCTGTGGTTTGCGCTGTTAGATTGGGACTTACAATCGATCAAATAAAGTTTGGCGTTCACAAGTTGCAGGCTGTGGAGCATAGAATGGAAATCAAGCCCGGGCCAAACGGCGTGGTGCTTATCGACGATGCGTTCAACTCAAACCCCAAGGGCGCAAAAATGGCGTTGGAAATTCTGTCGCAGTTTACCGACTGCAAACGCTTTATCATCACTCCGGGAATTATCGAACTTGCTGACCGTCAGGATTATTACAACGGAGAGTTTGGCAAACAGATAGCCCACGCTGCCGACTGCGCCATTCTTGTTGGCAAAAGTCAAACCCAAGCCATCTACAACGGTCTCAAAGCCGAGAATTATCCCGAAGAACAAATCTATATCGCCCAAGGCCTCAACGATGCGGCTGTTTACGCCTACTCGCGAGCCACAGCAGGGGATGTTATCTTGTTTGAAAACGATTTACCAGACTATCATTAAAATATAGTAAAATGCAAAAGCACTATTCAGGTTTAACCGATGCAGAGGTTATCGAAAGCCGACGAAAGCACGGAGTAAACGTCCTCACTCCGTCGCAAAAAAATACTCTATGGGACACTCTTAAAATAGTTTTAAAACATTGGATATCAATATCCATGGCGTTATTGACAGTGACGGCTATCATTGTAACGGCAATCATGGGCGGACACTATGTTATGCCGGTTGCACTGGCTGGTGCGTGGCTGCTGATTACGGCTGTGGGATTCTTCGGAGGTTTTAACGACCCGCTTTTCAAAATTCTCATAACGGCGTTTGTACTTTCGATGGGCATTGCAATATACGAATTTGAGTTTCACAATGCCGGATGTTCCACCTTTTTTGAACCCGTGGGCATCATTGTGGCTCTGCTGCTTGCCACTGGCGTGGCGTTTTTCTTGGAGAGGAAAAACGAGAAGACATTCCAAAGTCTCAACGAGGTTAACGACGACACCGCCGTTAAAGTCATCAGGAACAACTACGTATGTATGATTCCGCGACGCGACGTGGTGGTGGGCGACATTGTTATTTTAGAAACCGGCGAGGAAGTGCCAGCCGACTGCAAACTGCTTGAATCGCTTAACCTTACAGTCAACGAATCCACACTTACAGGCGAACTTCAAGCATACAAGACCACTGACCCCGCGAAATTCGACAAAGAAGCCACATATCCTTCCGACGAGGTGCTAAAAGGCACTACAATTATAGAAGGTTACTGCACCGCCGAGGTTATAAAAGTGGGCGACAGCACCGAAAGCGGAAAAGTTTTCAAGTCGGCACAAGTTGACGAGGGCGACCCAACTCCGCTAAGCGAAAAACTCGACGAATTGGCCGACAAGATTACCAAAGCAAGTTATTTGGTGGCAGCTCTGATAATTATTGGCAGAATAGTTACATTTTTCATCACAAACGAAAACGACAGTTTTGAATGGCTCGACTTTGTATCGTATATACTTAATACAGTGATGATTGCTGTAACACTAATAGTGGTGGCAGTACCCGAGGGACTGCCTATGAGTGTAACTCTCTCGCTGGCGTTCAGCATGAAGAAACTCATGAAAGAAAACACGCTTCCACGTACCATGCACGCCTGCGAAACAATGGGCGCAGCTTCGGTTATATGCACCGACAAGACAGGTACACTCACGCAAAACATCATGTGTGTCAGCGACATGGTGATTACCGACAACTCCGACACAGATTTGCTTGCCGAAATGATTGCCACCAACTCCACCGCCAATCTCGACCTTTCCAACCCCGAAATGGTGAAAACTTTGGGAAATCCCACCGAAGGCGCGTTGTTGGCGTGGCTACATTCGCAAAACAAAAACTACTTGGATATCCGGGAGTCTACTCAAACTATCGATCGTCTGACTTTCTCCACCGAAAACAAGTATATGGCCACCATTGTCAAGTCGAATGTGCTTAACAAAGATGTTCTATATATAAAAGGTGCGCCCGAAATTGTCATGGGATTTTCCGACATTAACAATGCCGACCGAGAGAGCCTCAACCAAAAGCTCACCGAGTTTCAAAACAAGGCTTACCGCACTTTGGCTCTTGCATATCTCCCGCTCGACCACACCAACAACATTTTTGCGGACGGAAAGCTCAATATAAGTAATCTACGTTTTGCAGGAGTTTTCGCAATTGCCGACCCTGTGCGCAAAGATGTTCCCATGGCAATCAAAAGTTGCACCGAGGCCGGCATACAAGTAAAGATTGTTACTGGCGACACCTCGCTCACTGCCAAGGAGATAGGTCGACTTTCTGGCTTGTGGACCAAAAACGACAGCGACGATGCCATAATGACAGGTACTGAATTTGCCGCCAAGAGCGACGACGAATTGTTAAACCGCGTGGCAGACCTCAAAATACTATCACGCGCCAAACCAAAAGACAAGGAACGACTTGTAAAACTCTTAAAACAAAAAGATTACGTAGTGGCAGCCACCGGCGACGGAACCAACGACGCACCTGCCCTTAACGCCGCCGACGTGGGTCTTTCGATGGGCGATGGAACCGCAATGGCAAAGGAATCGTCGGACATGACTATCCTCAACAACTCATTCGGCACCATCACAAACGCCGTTATGTGGGGACGCTCGCTCTACAAAAATATCCAGAGATTCATAATGTTTCAGATGACTATCAACGTGGTAGCCTGCCTGATTGTGCTTATTGGAGCGTTCACCGGCACACAGTCGCCGCTCACCGTTACTCAAATGCTGTGGGTAAACCTTATAATGGACACTTTCGCCGCCATAGCCCTTGCATCGCTTCCACCGTCGAAGGCCGTAATGAAAGAAAAGCCGCGCAAGGTTACCGACTTTATAATCAACAAGCCTATGATGAAGAATATCTTTGGGTTAGGACTGTTTTTCACGATTCTTCTGCTCGGCATTTTGATTGTTATGCAGCACAGCGACATCACCTCAATGGCAGACTTGATTGCATTTAATTTTGGCAGTTACAACGGTCTGAGTGCCTACGAGTTAAGCCTGTTCTTCACCATTTTTGTAATGCTGCAATTTTGGAACATATTCAACGCCAAGGCATTCATGACCGGAAAGACTGCATTTCACGATTTACCTAACTGCAAAGGCTTTATGCTTATAACGGCAGTAATATTTGTGGGACAAATAATAATTGTAGAGGTCGGCGGACGAATGTTCAACGTTACGCATCTCAACATAACCGACTGGATAACAATTATTTTGTGTACTTCACCGGTTTTGATAATAGGCGAACTGCTGAGGATTTTAAAAAAATAACCACTCCCCTAACGCACAGTAAACCTCCATTCCCAAACCCGCTCATTTCCGCAGGGGTCTTCTACTTTGGCTACGAGGGTGTGAGCGCCAGATTTGAGGTTGAGTTTGGCTACGGGGGCAATCAAACGGACGTTTTTGTAGTCGTATTCAAATAGTTTCCACTGTCCGTCGATAAAGACATTGTATTTTTCGATGCCGCTCATATTGTCGCTGATGCCGATAATGATGTTGCCCGCCTGCGAGAGCGAAGATGCCGACTTGCCCACAATCTTAGGCGCAATGGTGTCGGTGGCAATGAGGAAACTGCCGAGAGTGCGGGTTTCGGCGGTGATGTATCCGTTGGAATATGCTCCGCCAACATATCCGAGTGAGTTTTTGGCTCCTAATTTTGCCACAAAAACCTGTTTTGGTGTAAACTTGGTGCCTACAAGCGCGTTGATTTTTTCGGGAACGGGAATCCGCATCGAAATATAGTTTTGAAGGGGGATGCGGTAGTTGCCCACAGTGTAGACAGGGCGAGAATAGCGCGGCGAAGTGTCGCACGAAAAATTGACATACTCGTTTTTGTAAAAAGTGCCTTGCGGAATATCTACCGTGATGCCCAACGTATCGATACGCTGCTGCAACGCCCATTCCAAAGGACGTCCCGACGGCGAAATAGGTGTGTTGTTGACGCTTGAATCGCCCAAGATACTGAACCTCAAAACGCTCGTATTGCCCACAAAATCTTTGAGTTCAAAACGGATATTGTGAGTTTCGCCTGGTGCGATGTAGATGTCTTCGTGAGCCGAAAAAATATCCAACTGATTGTTGGGCTCCACAAAACATTTTTGCACATATTGCTTGGTGTCTTGATAATGGGCATAATCAATAAAAGAGTTGATATAGCGGCTCTTATCAAACGGCATACGGTCGATATTGGAGCGGAAAACAAGTTTTTCGCCGTCGTAAAGTGCAATTTCTACCAAACCGCAAGGACGTCCGCCAACAGAAAAAAAGTCGTTGGCATTGATACCCAAGCCAATATGTCCAAAAGCCTTGACAGTGCGTCCCGAAATCTGTTTCATAGAGTAATATTTGTCGGCGCACACACCGTCTACCTGCGAATCGTTTTCAAGAATGTAAATCTTTACGCCATAGATAGTTGGCGGATTAATATCGTCGATAGGCGGAATAAAAGCCAAAGGATTGAGAGCGTCCTCGGTTTCATTGTCGCGCACCTCAAAATGCAAGTGAGGACCGCCCGAGCCGCCAGTGTTACCCGAATACGCCACCACCTCGCCGCGTTTTACCTTGATTTGGTCTTTTTCGGGGTAATAGTCCACCTCAAACGACTGATTTTTATACTGTTGAGCCGAAATCACCTTTTCAATTTTTGGAGCATAGCCGCTGAGATGTCCGTAAAGAGTGGTGTAACCATCGTAATGCGTTATATATAAGGCGTGTCCGTAGCCGTAGGGCG
>JAFYFR010000132.1 GCA_017543645.1 Bacteroidales bacterium | reverse complement strand
CACCAAAAACCAAACTGCTACATCAAACAATGCAAGACCCACAACGGTTAAGCCCATCACCGCACCAGAGCGGAAGGCAACTTTAAGTCCGCTGTTGAGACTTTTACGAGCAGCGTTGGCTGTACGTACAGAAGCGTAAGTGGCAGTTTTCATTCCAAAAAATCCGGCAAGACCAGAGAAGAATCCGCCCGTAAGGAATGCAAACCAAACCCAGCCGTTTTGCAAGTCAAAGACCGACATAATGGCAAAAATGGCAGCCAAAACCACAAAAACGATTGTTACTACCTTGTACTGCTGTTTGAGGTAGGCCATTGCGCCTTTGCGAACATGGAGCGCAATTTTTTTCATCAAATCTGTTCCCTCGTCCTCTTTCATCATCTGTTTAAAGAAGATGAAAGCAAACGACAGCGCAAGCAGCGACGCCGCAGGAACAAGCCAAAATATAGTATCCATAATATTAGGTGTTTTAAAATTAAAAAATATATTTAGTTGATAATCAGTGGTATAATTATTATTTTAATACTACCTTTACACCTTACAAAATACTATATTTTTCTGTAAAAGTAAAGCGGAAAATCTATTTTTTACGAAAAATAACTACTTTTGATAAAAAAATCAAATATTTTATCGCTTAGAACAATTCAACCTCAATCTTCTGTATAAACGCAGTAAGAGTGTAGCGTTCGCCGGTGGAAGCTTCGGAGAGGGTTGTAAGCACGTTGGTGCGCTCGCCGTTTTTGTCCACGATAAACACTTCGGTACGTTTTGCCACGAGAGTAGAGTCTTTGGCTTTGAAATAGTTTCCGAGATAGTTTTCGTTGGCTGTTGCACCATCTGGAGGAAGCAATGTCGAGATGTCCTTACCCAAAATATTGTCGCGTTGAACTCCCCAAAGTTCTTCGGCGGCGCGATTGAAGAATGATACCTTGTTGTCCTGATTGATGGTAACAACTGCGTCTAACATACCTTCAAGGGTCTTGTCGTTAAGCTCTTTTACTATTTCTACTTCGCGGAACTGCATCTTCATCTCCTCGCGAGTCTCTCTTAGTTTTTTGGTGAGTTCCACCTGGTTTTGTTGCAGTTTTTGTTCCTGTTCGCGGAGGAGTTCGGTCTGCATACGGCTCTTTTCTTCCACTCTGATCTGCTCGGTGATATCGTTGCCGATGAATACGATTTTGGCTGGTTCGCCGTACATATCGTGTACAACGGTGTAAGTGCCTTGAAACCAGCGTTCCTCACCGGTTTTGGTGAACCATTTGTGGCGACCTTCGAACGGAACGCCGTTGATAATGTTTTTCCAAATAATCTTGAACTCGTCTAAGTCGTTGGACGAAAGGAAGTTAAATATCGTTCGTTTGGTGAGTTCCTCTGTTGTGAACTGAAGAACGTCAGAAAGTTTGTGGTTCATTTCCAAAACTCTTCCGTCTGGACCGTATTCAGCTTTCATGGTTGAGCGGTTGAGAGCGTCAATTTGACCTTTGTAGTCGAGGCTCTGTTTCTTGGAGTCGGTGATGTCGATACCGAGGAAGAGGATTTTGACAGGGCGGCGGTTGTGGTCGCGTACCGAAACGTATGTTGCCATAGTCCAGACATCAGTGCCGGCTTTGGTAACGTGTTTCATGTCGCCCTCGAAGTGCTTGCCACCGATGGCGAGGTTTTGCCAAAGTTCGTTAAACCAAGCCTTGTCTTTGTCGCTGATAAACATTGAAATATGTTTGCCTTCGATTTCTGTGGCGGAGGCGTAGCCTAATTTGCTGAGGAATTTTGAGTTGGCGTAGAGAAGGTATCCTTCCACGCTGTACTCGGCACGTATCATGGTGTGGTTTACCGAGTTAGTAAAGCTTACAAACTGTTCGCTCTGCTTAGCCGCCTCGGTCTGCATGTGCTTGAGGGCGTCCATGTTTTTGCGCATCTCCTCCTCTTGGTGAGCCATTATTTCGGCTTGTTCTTGCGACTCTTTGAGGAGGCGTGCAGTGCGGAGGTTGATGTTTACGTTTGATATAGTGGAGGCGATTGATTCTGCAACGCGTTCGATAAATTCTATCTCAAATGGTTGATATACAATGAACGATGCAATTTCTACTACGCCGTAAATTTCGTCGTTGAATTTTAGTGGTACAATTACTAAAGTGCGAGGATTGGCCTTGCCGAGACCCGAAGTGATTTTCACATAGTCTCTTGCTGCTTCGGGAACAAAAATTGTCTTTTTTTCGATGGCGCACTCGCCCACAAGACCCTCGCCCCATTCGATTTTTTTGTCAGGATACTTGGTGCGTCCGTAGGCGTAAGACGCGGTCATGTTGAAATATTTTTCGCCGTTGTTGTCAACAAGAATGAAGAAACCCGCCTGCTGCGCGTTGACGTATTTTACAAGGTTCATGATAACCTCGTTGGAGAGTTTCTCAAGGTCGCCGATGTTTTCACGGAGGATGGCACCGAACTTTGCGATACCTTCTGTAATCCAGTGGCGTTGCTCGTCCTCGTTTTTACGGGCGTCCTCCTCTGCCTTGCTGCGCTTTAGTTCGTCGCGGAGGTTGATAAGTGCCTTGCCGATTTCGTCGCCTTCGCGTATCTCGTACTGCGCGTCGGTCTGTCCGAGACGGATTTTTTCAACGAAGTCGAAAATCTGCCGAGATTTCTGCTGTTCGTTGCGGATGTCTTTGCGCAGGTCGTTGGTTTTGCGGAAAAACTCGTTGCCGATATAGTATCCGAAACCTCCTATCACAAATGGCAGTGTCAGTGTTACCCACAAGGCTGGGGTCTCTCTGAACAATTCTACTAACATTTCGAAAGATATAGGACGGTCTAAGAATACCAAACCTAAGAATAATATTATGACAAACAGTCCCGTTCCGATGAGGAATCCCATCAGGGCGTAGGAAAATGCTTCGTTATATCGGGTATCGGCTTTCATATTTTATTGTAAGTTGAATTTTTGTAACACTTGGGCTATGTTGTCGATTGTGAAAGGTTTTTCCACAATGCTGTCGAAATTGGCTTCGTTGAACTGGCCTTGAAACTCGTCGATGTCGTGAGCTGTGAGTGCAATAACTGGAATAGCCTTGAAACGGTAGTCGCTTTTAATCTGCTTTGTGGCCTCGATACCGTTCATCACAGGCATCTCGATGTCCATAAAGACAATGTCGTATTTGTCGTTGGGGAGTTCGTTGAGAACTTCCTGTCCGTTGGATACTGTCTTAAAACCTACTGACAGTTCCTCGAGCATCGATGCAAGGAGAAACTGGTTGGCAAAAACGTCGTCGGCTATAAGTACTTTACTCATTTTTTACATTTATTATAATTATCGTTGCCAAATTTTATGCAATAATACAACTAAAATACGAAATACGAAAATTTTAATAGGGAGAAATTGCAAAATTTGCAAGTTTTTCTAACGGGAGCACCCTGTCGGCTGCTCCGAGTTTCACCGCTTCTTTGGGCATTCCGTATACTACGCATGTCTGTTCGTCCTGAGCGGCGGTTTTTGCTCCAGCCTCTTTCATTTCGAGAAGGCCTTTTGCGCCGTCGTCGCCCATGCCTGTCATGATAATGCCTATAGCGTTGGCTCCGGCATATCTTGCTGTGCTTCTGAATAATACGTCAACCGACGGGCGGTGACGGTTTACGAGCGGGCCCTCTTTTACTTCTACATAGTATTTCGCGCCGCTGCGTTTGAGCAATGTGTGTTTGTTTCCTGGGGCGATGAGGGCGCGTCCAGAGATTACGCTGTCGCCGTTTTCAGCCTCTTTGACTGATATTTTGCATATTTCGTTGAGGCGGTTGGCAAACGAGCGTGTGAAGTTTTCGGGCATGTGCTGCACAATCACGATTCCGGGACAGTCGGGCGGCATGGCTTCGAGAAATATTCTAAGAGCCTCGGTTCCGCCGGTGGATGCTCCCACGGCTATCACTATGTCGGTGGTCTTGTCCAAGCTGGTAGGACCTTCGGCTTTGGCTATCACGGCATCTGCCGAAAGTTTGGGTTCTACTTTGAGGTACGACGATACCGAGCGGGAGCGGATTCGTGCGTGTGCTGCTGCTTTTACTACCTCGCAAAGACGGATTCGCGACTCTTCGATAAATTTGCGTGTGTCCATGCGTGGCTTGGCTATTACGTCTACCGCGCCGTATTCGAGAGCCCTCATGGCTGTTTGGCTGCCCTCTTCGGTTAGGCTCGAAATTATTACTACCGGAATAGGGTGCTGCGCCATAATTTTGCGCAGGAAAGTAAGGCCGTCCATGCGCGGCATTTCTACGTCGAGGGTAATCACGTCGGGAACTTCGAGCTGGATTTTCTTGGCGGCGATATAGGGGTCGCACGCCGTACCCATGATTTCGAGTTCCGGGTCGGTTTCGAGAATCGACGATAGTGTCTGTCTTACCACAGCCGAGTCGTCAACTATCAGTACTCTTATTTTTCTGTGTTCGAATGTCATATTTTATTTGTTCACATTGCTTTTGATAAAACATTGGAGAACCTCTCCCGTATGAGTGTTGTATATGATTTTACGTCCGTTGTGTCCGCCAGTGCTGCGGCTCATGATTGGGATTCCAATTTCGGAAAGAATTTGTTCCGCCACCATAATATTGCGTTCGCCTATGTGCATAATTCCAGAGGAAACCGAAATCACCTCACCTCCGCCGAACACCTTGGCTACTAAGTTTTTCTTTTGTGCGCCGAGCTGTTCCATGCGTTCGAGCAGACGCTCTATGGCGATGTTGCCGTATTTTGGCGATGCGAGTTCCATGCCGTTCCATGTGGGCAGCATATAGTGGTTGATACCTCCAATGCCGAGATATTTGTCCCAGAAGCATACGGCCACGCATGACCCGAGAATGGTTGTTACCTCTGCGGGCTGTGCCGATGCAAACATCGTGGACGGATATAGAAAATGTCTGGTCATAGTTTGTTGTTTGCGGCGGCTTAGAATATCTCCTCGTCACCAAAAAATACTTCGTTACCTTCTTCAGAATAGTCGTTGCTCAATATTGTAGATTCAGGGAGGATTACCGTGAAGGTAGATCCTTCGTTCTCTTTGCTTTCGACAAGCAGTTTGCCCTCGAGCAGGTCGATATATGCTTTGTTGATAGAGAGCCCGAGACCGTGTCCTCTGTTGATAGAGTTGATGCCGTTGTCCAAGCGTTTGAAACGGTCGAATATTATTTTGCGGTTTTCCTCCGAGATACCGAGACCTTGGTCGATAACACTGATTTTTAACTGGTTGTCGGCTGTGCGTCCGTATTTGACGGTTAGTTTCTTGCCTTGTCGGTTGAAGTTGATGGCGTTGCAAATCAGGTTCGACAGCACCACTGTGAGCTTGTCGCCGTCGGTCTTGAACAGGAGTACTGAGCCGTCGTCGTTCTCTTTCTCGAGGTTGGCGGTGAGCTTGCGGATGGCTATTTCGCGAGAGTACTGCTGCATAAGTCCGGCGAGCATCTCGTCGATGTTTACCACCGATACTATGGGCTGAATTTCTCCCGCCTCAATTTCGGCTGCGGCAAATATGTTTTTGAACTGGAAGTCGAGGTTGAACGCCTCGCGGTGTATCATTGCCGCCATGCGTTTCATTTT
>JAFYFR010000131.1 GCA_017543645.1 Bacteroidales bacterium | reverse complement strand
GCAGCGTTTTTATAAAATCCGCAGCGACCGTGAGATGCTCGACAAACTATATCAAATTGCACCAAGCAAGCGGCAGATGAGCGTGGATTCGCTTTTGGCAGTTATCGACAATGAAGAAAGACTATTGGTGGAAAGTTCCAAGGAACTTGGCGACTATACTCGCAATCTTTCCATCAGCTTAGAAGATGTGCAAAAGCAATTGTCTAAGAATGATATTGCAATAGAATTTGCTGCGGCATATTCTAATAATTACTTCGCCTTAGTATTGAAAAAAGGTATGTCCGTTCCCGAAATTGTAAACATTTCTTTTTCAGAAGCCGATTTGACAAACTGCTATACAACCTCCAATTTGTACAATGCCATTTGGAAACCACTTGAAAAATACTTGCATGGCGTAGAGAACGTATATTTTGCGCCAAGTGGCAAGTTTTACAACGTTGGTATTGAGTATTTACCCGACGAGAGCGGCGAAATCTTTGCCAATAAATATAACGTCTATCGGCTTTCGTCCACGCGTGAACTTGCGTTGCCGCATATTGTCAACCCAAACAAGAACGCTGCTGTATATGGCGGTCTCGTTTATAATTTTGGGCGGGGCGATTGGCTGGATTTGTTGGATTATCAGGATGAAATTGCGATGGAAACAAGTTTTCGCGATTTGCCCGACATTTCGGAAGATCAGCGGGCAGGCATCACCTTCCTCCAAGGCGCAAAAATAGAATCCGACGAGATTGTCAACATCCTCCGCAACAACCATTACCTTGTTTCGCAAGGCACAGGCATGTTGGGTACAGAAACTAATTTCAAGAAACTTTCTGGCAGCGGAGTAAAAATCCTCCACATCGCCACTCACGGCTTTTACGAACCCGAAAACAAGGAGCAGAAGATGACAGATTTTCTAATGACCAACGACAAGAGCAACAAGGAAGACAATTCGTTGAGCCGCAGCGGATTGTTTCTTGCCGGAGCCAATTCAGCCCTCGACCCCAAAAAGCGCAAGGAAATCCCCGAAGGCTTCGACGATGGCATCCTTACCGCCAAGGAAATCAGCCGCATGGATTTAAAAGGACTTGATTTGGTTGTCCTCTCCGCCTGTCAGACGGGTCTCGGAGAGGTAACCAGCGAAGGCGTTTTTGGTTTGCAGCGCGGCTTCAAGAAAGCTGGCGCGCAGACCATAGTCATGAGCCTTTGGAAAGTGGACGACAACGCCACAAAAGACTTGATGACAGAGTTTTACAAAAACCTTGTTAGCGGCAAGACAAAGCGCGAGGCATTCATCTCGGCGCAAGAATTTTTGCGCAACAAATATCAAGACCCGCGCAAGTGGGCGGCGTTTGTTATGGTGGACGGAGTGGAATAATATTTCCAAGACGGAAGCAAATATAATTAAAAGACATGTAGATATCTAACAACATACTTATTATGGATGCAGTAAAAACCTTATTGGTGGCAACGTTAATCATGTTCTGTTCGTCGTTGGCGGCTCAGAACAGTTTCCAGAAGCTGTATAGTAACGGACAGGATGCCGCCCGCCGAGGACTTCATGCCAAGGCTCTCTCATATTATCTCCGCGCCGAACAATCGGCTAAAAAAAACTATGAAAAAAACCGTGTCTATCAGGCTCTTGCCGATTGTTACAAATCAACCTCCGACTATATTCACGCCATTGATTATTACACCAAGTTGCTGTCGGTATACAATGCCGAAAACCGCAAAAAAGTACTTCTCAACCTCAGCGACCTCTGGCTTCTCACTGGTCAGTATCAGAAGGTTATCGACTCGCTAAAACCCATGGCTGACGCTCCAGACGAAACTGTGAGGCTCAACAATCTTGCCGCTGCCTACACCCGCCTCGGACGGCATGACGAGGCATTGGAGTTTTTTGACTTGGTATTGAAGAATCCTTTGTCGCTCAGCTACAAGATAGCCCTGCAGAACAAAGGTTACGTTCTTTGGCAGATGCACAAGCTCAGCCAAGCCGATTCGTTGCTCAGCCTTGCGGTATCTCTATTCCCGAATACCGACCCTAACCGCTATGTCTGCCTTGCCAACCTTGCCAAAGTGCAGGCCGACAACGGAGATTACGACAATGCCATCAAAAATATCGAATCTGCCCTCCAGTGGCTGAAGGTGAATCTTGGCGAAAAGCACTTCGACTACCTTGTCGCTCTGCGCAAAAAGGCAGAAATACTCCGTGATGCCGGACGCACCGGTGATGCTATAAGATATTTCAAATCGTTTTTTTACAAAGAGCGCGAATATGTTTCCGAAAATTTCGCCTACATGACCGAAAACGAGCGTCTGAATTTCTGGCATTCGCAAAAACCGCTTGTTGACCAATGTTTTGCGCTCGAAAACGCCGATCCCGAATTTCTCTTTGATGTGGCGGTGTTTTCTAAATCGGTGTTAACTCAGGCCAATATCAATTTTGCCGCAGCTGTGTCAAAAGACGACAACCTGCAGAAGCTTTACGACAAGATAGTGGAAACAAAGACCTTGGCACGTACAGCTTCACCAACCGACCGACCAGAGCTGCTTAGCGAGTCGGAGGCTCTCGAAAAACAGTTGACTGAGCGTTTCCCTGATTTCAAGCATTTTGTAGCCGATCTTCTTACCGATGGCAAGGATGTTAAGAAGGCTCTCAAGACCGACCATGAGTTTGCCGTTGAGTTTGTCTACTACCGCAAGGGCGGAGCCATGCATTATGCAGCCGTTGTGATGTCGAAGAACGCTTCGGCAAAGTTTGTCCCGCTGTGTTCGCAAAGCCAAATCGAGGGCTTTGTTTTGGCTAACGGCGTTACTGCCGTCGATGCCATCAAGTCTGGTTCGAGTGCCGATATACGGGCGTTGTATACCGACACCATTCTCTCCTCGCTAATTTGGGACGGTATACTCGCCTCTACACCACAGAATTCCACGCTTTATTTTGTCCCCGACGGCATTTTCTACAATTTCGGCATAGAGAACATTAATTTCCAGCGTCCCGACATACGTATTATCCGGCTCTCGTCGTCACGTGTGCTTTGCAAGCCTCGCAAACGTTCCGATAACAACACAGCTTTGATTATAGGCGGGTTAGACTACAACGATGCCTCGTTTGCCAAGCTCCACGACACACCCACAGACCGTTCGGGCAGCAAGATGCTCGGTATGTTATACAGCGACGTGGAATGGAAGCCACTGCCCAACACCATCACCGAAACCGACACAGTTTCGCACATTTTAAAGCATGCCGGCTACAAGACCGTATCCATTTCGCGCGGCGGCGGCACTGAGGATTTTGTCAAGTCGTTCCTGCCCGGGTGCCGCTTGGCTTTGCTATCTACGCACGGCTATTCGTGCGGCTATCGGGATATTGTCAACGACTATAATCTGGCCGACAGTTTCACGCAGGACTCCACCATGCTGCTAAGCGGCATAGTGCTTTCCGGTGCTAATGTGGCGTTACGTTCCGACTCTTCTGGCGCGCATATCGAGGACGGATACATCACCGCCTTGGAAATCAGCAGTATGAACCTTTCGCAGATAGATTTGATAATGCTTTCGGCATGTCAGACAGGTTTGGGACAAGTTTCGTTAGACGGTTCGGCAGGTCTGCCTCGAGGACTCAAAAAGGCGGGCGCAAATTCCGTGGTGGTGTCGCTTTGGGAGGTAAACGATTTTTCTACACGCATCTTTTCTACATGTTTTTTTGAGTATCTTTGTCAGGGAAAATCCAAATATGATGCCCTGAGGATGGCACAAAACAAGGTGAAATATTACGATGGCGAAGTCAGGCTGCAGGTGTCGGAGTTTTCGCAAACCCGTATGGCAAATGTCACCACCGAAAAGACATTCAGAATCAAAAACATGATTAACCCTTATTTCTGGGCGCCGTTTATTATTATTGATGGAATTGATTAATAACCAAATATTTAAACTATGATGAGGCGATTTTTATTATTGATAGCTGCGGTGGCGGCGGCAGTTCAGGGCATCCGCGCCCAAAGCAGTTTTGACGCTATGAATGTGGAGAAGTTCTACTTTAAGGTGAACACCAGCAACGTCGTTGCCAAAAAGATTTCGGCGGCATGGCAGCGTCAGGCCGACGCATTGGCGGAAGAGAACCGTGGAGCGTTTTTCGACGGACTTTTTGCCGTTACACGCACCGCCGCCACAGGTGTGTTGGGACAGAGCGCGGGGGCTATCGTGTCCGCTTCGATTAACACCATTAAAGAAAAAATCAAAAGCAGAAAGGCTGACTGGGAGCAGCTTGTGCAGCGGGAGTCGTTCTACGAAAAACGTATCAGCATGCTCAGCAACATCGACGACTTTTATTCCACCGTGTCGGATGCCGGAGCCTTGGATCCTTCCGGAATGTCGTTCAACGGCTTTACTTGCCTTCAGCAGCGGGGGCGCGACACCGTTTTCTATTTCTCGTGCAGTTTAGACACCGCCCAAAGCTCATTGGTGCGTATTCTCCGCCATTCAAAATTCCAGCTCAGGTTAGACACTCTGATATTCAAGCCCGCACTCTGCAACCTTCCCAACGATCCGACGCGTGCTTTTTCGGAGCGCAAGTCATACTCTTTCTCCGAGCGCGGCAGCATCTCTCTCGCTTTGGAATTTGAGATTTCGTCATCGTGGATTAATCAGGCTATTCAGGTGCACGACGATGTTGAACTCGGCAAATTTACCGTTAATGTGCCTGTAAGCAAAGAGAGCCTCGACAGCGACGGCAGGTTCGTGTATATAGGTGGCAAATCTACCGAATCAGAGCAAATCCAAATCCTTGGCGATTGTTTTATCGTACCGCGGTCTTACATTGGGGTAAGGGATGTGCAGGGCGTATACCACGATGCCTGGGGTACAGGTCAGTACAAGGCGTCGCTCGTTATCCGCGAATCCTGTGGCGTAACACCAGTATTTGCGGACAATTGGAAGGATGACTGGAAAAGCCGTCCTAAGAAATCTACTCTCAAGCAAGACCTTCTCCAGACCGTCAACCAAGTGTGGAACACCAGCTCCAAAGCTTGGATATGCACCCTCACCCAAGCCCCTGTTTCATACACCAAGCAGCAGGTGCTTAGCGCATTAGGCATCACTCAACCTGTTTCACCTCAATAAACAATATTAATTATGATGAAGAAAATTATTTTGTTATTGATTGTGTCAATCGCATTTGCCACGTCGGCGATGCCGCAATCAGAAAACACAACAGCCTTTCAGCTGGCAGCCGGACTGTCGAAATACGGCTACACCCACAAGTCGCCCCTCGCCCTTGTTCAGGCGGCGCAGATTGTCAAAGACTATGGCATTGCTTTCCAGTCAGAAGAGAAAGAGACTGCTGGCGAAGTGGACAAATCTGTCAAGAAGAAAGGCCGTATCTCGTTGGATGACAGCCAGCTGCTCGCCGACGCACAAAAATACGCCGCAGGAGACCAGACCATTCTGGCGTTAATCGAAAAAGTGCGGACAGCATCGGCTCGCGGCAGTGCGGCAGGCTTTAAATACGACACCGACGACGTGCCGGCGAGGGGCGAACTAATCTACAAGGTTAGGTTTAACGGCGGCACATTCTGCGAGGTGTCGGTTGAAGGCGACGGCGACACCGAGTTAGACCTTTTGATTTGCGACACCGACGGCAACGTTATAACTCAGGATGTCCGTCACGCCGAAAAATGCTACGTATCATGGAAACCTGAAGAGTCAAAACTGTTTGTAATCAGAATCCGCAACAACGGTTTGGTTTTCAACAATATGACCATGTACCACAATTAAATCTGACGTATGAGCAAAGCATTGTTACTGATAACCGTGGTATTGGTGTCGGCAGGAGGCCTTTTTGCCCAAAGTTTTAATAAAAACTACGACCTTGGCAACCAGGCTGTTCAGAAGGGACTTTATCTCAAGGCCATCTCCTATTATCAGCGTGCTGAAAAGTCTGCGTTAAAATCGTTTGAGAAAAACCGCGTTTATGCAGCTCTTGCCGCCTGTTACAAAAACATTTCGGACTATAACCACGCCATTGCTTGCTACGAAAAGCTCCTGCCCATATACAACGACGAAAACAAGAAACGTGTGCTGCTCAATCTTAGCGACTTATGGATTGTTACTGGTCAGTATCAGAAAGTTGTCGACAATCTTTTATACATGACCTCTCCCCCCGACGACAATGTAAGGCTGGCGAATCTTTCGTCGGCTTATGCGCGTCTCGGCCGGCACAGCGAAGCTCTTAAACTGTTGGATAGTCTGTTAACTGACTCACAATCTCCGGTATATAAAACCGCCTTACAAAATAAGGGGTACATTCTTTGGCAGACGGGCGAATATGCCGGGGCGGAGGAGTGTGTAAGTAAAGCCATTACGCTTTTGCCCGAAGGCAGTTCCAAATACCTTGGCATGGGAAACCTCGCAATGATAAACCTTGCATTAAAGAATTATTCCGAAGCCGAAACTATTATCAACCAAGTAGTTGTGTGGCAGAAGAAAAACCTCGGCGAGGGGCATTTCGACTATGTGGCATCGCTCCGCAAAAAGGCTGAGATCCTCCACGGAGCAGGCAAGGGCGGAGAAGCTACTGAATGTTTCAAAGAGTATTTCCGCATGATGCGCGAGTATATCGCACACAATTTTGCTTTTATGACCGAGGCTGAGAGGCTCAATTTTTGGCACAGCCAGCAGGCGCAAATCGAAAAATGCTTTGTTGTGGAAAATCTCGACGCAGGTTTCCTGTTCGACGTGGCTGTTTTTGCCAAAACAGTGCTCACATGTTCAAACCGCAGTTTCGCCGGTATAGCGTCTGCCAACAGCCGTATGTCGGCCTTGTATGATTCGCTCATTGTGCTAAGGGGCAGGCTCTTGGACGCATCACCGGCAGAGCGTGCCGATATTTCCCGGCAGACTGGCGATTTGGAAAAAAGGCTCGCGCTTCAGATGCCCAAACTGCGCAAATATGTTGGCAGCCTCAGAACTAACGGAGACGACGTGCGCAAGGCTCTAAAAAGCGAGTCGGACAGGGCCATTGAGTTTGTGTATTACAACAAAGACGACACCATGAGATACGCAGCCATTGTGTCGTCAAAAAACAACGGCACACAGTTTGTTCCGCTCTTTACCCAGCACGAAATTGAAGATTTCGACATCGGCGGAGGATTCGACAACCTGATAAACTGCGTAAACACCACCTCGGTTCGAGACAACTGCGGAGCTTACAAATACTATCTCTATCAAGATACCCTGCTTTCAAACCTTCTGTGGAGCAAGATTATGCCATTGGTTCCGTACGGTGCCGACGTTTATTTTGCCCCGACGGGAATCCTGCACAACCTCGCCATCGAATACCTCTGTTTTTCGCGTCCCGACGTCAGGCTGCACAGGCTCTCGTCGATGCTTTCGCTTGTTGAAAACCGCAAAAGGCGCGACTATAAATCGTGCAACGTGCTGCTTGTAGGCGATGTCAGCTACGACGACACCACAAGTGCGCGTCAATACCACGACACCCTACCCGACCGTTCGGGAAGCCGTCTTGTCAAAAGCAACTGGAGAGATTTGGCAAATTCGTCGTTGGAGATAAGCTCGGCGCGGGAGATTTTCAAGACCAAGTATGTGAGCACACTTATGCAAAACGGCGCAACAGAAGATATGGTTAAAGAGCTCTTGCCAAAATCCAACTTGGTGGTAATAAGCTCCCACGGCTATTCTCGCTCGGTTTTGGAGGTGCGCAACGCTTTCAACCTTGTCGACAACATCTTTGCCGACAGCACTATGTCGATGTGCGGAATAGTGCTGTCGGGCGCCAATATCCTTGCAAGGCAGGATTCGTTGTATCAATACTACGAGGACGGACTTCTTACCGCGCTGGAGTTCAGCCGTCTGGATTTGTCTTCGGTTGACATGGTGATTTTTTCGGCATGTGAAACCAACCTCGGTGCGGTTACAACCGACGGCACTTTCAATCTTCCACGAGGTCTCAAACAAGCTGGTGTAAACTCCATTATATCAACACTTTGGGAAGTGGACGACGCTGCCACACAAATTTTTATGACAGAATATTTTAAAAATCTCAGTCTCGGACGCTCTAAATACGAATCGCTATCCGCAGCACAGAGTCTTATTAAATCCATGCCCAGCAAAAACACGCCATATTATTGGGCGGCGTTTGTACTGCTCGACGGACTCAACTGAAAACTTAGTACCTGTGTACTGGTTTGCCAAAATGTTTTCAATTACAGACGGTTTGTAAAATATCTTTACAACATTGTAAAATAATTTTACACTCTTACATAAATGTTGTATATTGAAGCATTTGATTTGCAACTATATGATATTTTTGGCACAAGAAATGATTATAATGTTTGAATAATTAACACTTCTATCGCAGAACTTATGGCACTATTCAAGTTTAGACACCTTTGGACCCTGCCCGCGCTGCTCAACATTGCGGGAATAGCCGTTGCAGTGGCTGCGTTTTACATCCTGATGTCGGTGGCGGATTACGACCTAACGTTCAACAAAGGAATCAAACATTATGAAAAGATATATAACCTTAGAACTAACATAAGTGGCAGCATGTCGAACATCGTCAATCGTCCTTTGGGTGAGGAATTAGGCAGGCAGCTGCCTATGGTTGAGAGTTATGGCTGTCTCTGGCCCTGGGTCGACTATTCGCTTTATGTAAAGCGCGAGGGAGAATACCAGCAGGTTAAAATCCGTACAGGTGCTATTAGCAAAGGACTTTTGAATACTTTCGACTTTAAAATATGCGCTGGCGACACATCGCGTTTCGATGCCATGGATAAGATTATCATCAGCCGCCACAACGCCGAAACTTTCGGCATAGAGCTGGGTGAGCATCTCAAATACGACCTCAACAAACCCGACGAGGTAGAGGTGGTGGCTATTTACGACATACCGTCTAATACCGAACTTCAGCCTTTCGGTGCATTCCGCAACATCGGCAACGAATACCTCAACGCCGAAGGCTGGAGTGTTACCTCTTACTTTTACAAAACCGCTATACCTATCGACAACAAGATGGCTGAGCAGTTAGCAAAAAAATCACTTCATTTAATGTACCATTCCAAAATAGCTGAAGCAGTTGAAGAAATAGAAAAACAGGGCTTATTAGGAAAAGAGGATTTGTTAGAGCAGAAGGCATTATCAGAAAAGTATGTGGACTCTGCTTTAATCGATCCTTTAAAAGTCGACCTGATTCAGCTCGACAAGATACATTTTGAGCCAGAATTCGATGGTTTTCACAATCCAGCCAATCCAAAGATAACATATACGCTTTTGATACTCGCCATAGTGCTTATAATTATTGCCTATATCAACTATGTTAACTTTTTCTTTGCCCGTGTGCCTCAGCGTCTTAAGAATATTAATACCATGAAAATTTTCGGTAGCGGCCGGCTTCACTTAGTGATAATGCTTGTAACCGAATCGCTGTTGTTTACCATTGTGTCGATGGTGATTGCTTTTGTAATAGTCTATGCAGTAGCACCCACAATTTTAGGCGATGCGGTGGATATGGAATCAATGGTGTATTCAAATCATAAGATGCTCGTTATCAGTATTCTGTTGCCGATTTTAACCTCGATAGCAGTGAGTGTATATCCCGCACTGCATATCACAGCAGCGGAGCCGGCGTTAGCCCTCAAAGGCAATGTTACCAATGGCCACGACTTTGCGCTGCGCTATATCCTCATTGGTTTCCAGATTACAGCCTCTACCGTGCTGATTATAGCATCAATGTTTATACACAAAAATATGGACTTTATTTTACGCTGCGACCTTGGTTTCAACACCGAGAACCTTCTTGCCGTGGAGACAAGCCAACGTATTTCAGAACATCGCGATGAAGTACGGTCGCTTCTGGTTCAAAATCCCGACATTATCGATGTTACTTGGGCGCACAGCGAACTGATAGCCAATATACGCCATCATTTATGTCGTCCTCTGTCGCAGGATGAGGAGCTTGCTTTTGATGTGGTTTTTGTTGCCGACAATTTCTTTGATTTTATGGATATTGGTATAGTTGAGGGGCGCGGTTTCCTGCCGTCCGATTATCAAACGGAGCACGGTGTATATATATTCAATAAGTATGTCCGCGACTTTTACAATCTGACACTCAATCATCACATTGGAGATTTGAACGGTTCCTATCCCTGCGATATTGTAGGATTTTGCGAAGATGTAAAATTCAAGCCTTTGCGATACGAAATGTCCCCCTTCGCGTTCCATATTCCGGGAAAGTTTACTCCCGATTATGCCACTCTCAAACAGCTCTACGTCCGTGTCGACAAGCATGCAAACTTAAAGAAGACTATGCGTTTCATTCGGGATGTTCTTGCCCAACTCGACCCCGATTTCCCATATATCAACCACCCTGTCAGAACTTTCCAACAAGAGATGATGGATTCTAACTACTACAAGGAGACCGAACTTATGCGCATGATTTCGCTATTTGCTTTCATAGCCATTATGATTTCGGTGATGGGAATTTTTGGCATTGTTTATTTCGAGACCGAAAGACGCCGCAAGGAGATTGGAATCCGCCGTGTAAATGGTGCTACAATTTGGGAAATTCTCTCATTATTTAATGTTAAATTCTTGAAAATTAGCTCTATATGTACTGCAATAGCAATTCCGGTTGCATTTTTCTTTGTGCAGAAATATTTCAGCGGGTTTGCCTACCACTACCCTATCAACACCTGGGTGTTTGTAATGGCATCGGTGTTGTCAATTTCCGTAACGCTCTTGGTGGTTACGGCGGCAAGTTTCCGAGCCGCCAGCGAAAATCCTATAAATACGCTTAAAAACGACGAGTGATGTATATTATCCAAACGATACATAAAAACAAAAAACAATTTACCTTCCAAACTCCTTCCAAACACCGTATCAATGTGGCTGACGCATTCTCCGTGGGCGCTGGTGAACTGCTAACCGACAAACTGCTGACTTTTGATGCTAAAACTATGGATTTTAGAAAAATCAACGTCCATCGTCGCGAATCCTGCCCTATTTGCGGCTCAAAACCAACAATCACAGAACTTATCGACTACGAATAAGTTTCTTGCAAATATGTTTATTCTTTTAAAACGAGTTTTATCCACATCTTCTGGTAATTATATCTACAAAACCCATTCGGGTTAGATATAATTACCATTTTTTTTATTCTGTTTGGAAATAATTTACTTCTGCCGCAATTTTGCACCGGT
>JAFYFR010000130.1 GCA_017543645.1 Bacteroidales bacterium | reverse complement strand
GACAACATCAGTACAGATATTCTCTCATTCTTCAAAATCCGCGGATCTTATGGTAAGAATGGTAACATCAACGTTCTTAACGGTTATCCCTACGCTGCTGTAATGAACATGAATCAGCACTGGTATCAGTATACAGAAGATGGCATACGTTCTTGGGGTTCAGTTCCCAACGGTTTGCCCAACCCCGATCTTGAATGGGAGAACTCTAAACAGATTAACATCGGTTTCGATGCTCGTTTCCTCAACAGCAGACTCTCTTTGAGCTTTGAATGGTACAAAAAGACTACCGATGGTCTTCTCGTAACAGTTACTCCTGTAATCGAGACTGGTGTAGGTACTACTGTTAAAAATGCCGGTGACGTTGAAAACAAAGGTATTGAAGTGGAACTCGGCTGGAAAGACAAAGTTTTCGGTGATCTCCACTACTCTGTAAACGCTAACTTGGCTACACTCCACAACGAACTTACCGACCTCGATCCTACTGTTCCTTATATTGCTGGTCGTGGTATCCAGGGTTCGCCTCTCAACACTCGTTGTGCAGTAGGTGAAACCTTGTGGGCAATGTATGGTTACAAGACAGAAGGTGTTGACCCTGTAACTGGCGAAATCATCTATACTGACGTTGACGGTAACAAAGAACGTGGCAACGATGGTGACATCACCTGCCTTGGTAGCGGTCTTCCCAAAGTTACCTATGGTCTCACACTCAACCTTGAATACAAAGGCATCGACCTCACTGTATTTGGAAACGGCGTTTCTGGCAACAAGATTGTTCCTGCTGCTTGGCGTGCTGACCGTAAATACTGTAACAACTACTCTTATTTCTACTACAACTCTTGGTTCCCCAACAGCACAAAGGCTAGATTCCCCAGAGTTGACAAATGGGATGAGAAAGCTTACGGTTCTGACCTTACAGTATTCGACGGCTCTTACTTCAAGATTAAACAGATTCAGTTGGGTTACACACTTCCCAAAAACATCGTAAGCAAAGCTTTCATGAGCAGCTTGCGTGCATACGTTTCTCTTGAAAACTTCTTCACATTTACCGACTACATCGGACTTGATCCTGAAACAGCTTCTGCTAACAGCGGCAACGGTCTTGGTTTCGACTTTGGTACTTATCCTACTGCTAAGCAGGTTATTTTCGGTGTTAATGTTACATTCTAATTTTAAAAAGGAATTAATTTATGAAAAAATATAATTATTTATTGTTGCTCTCTGCTGTAACCGCCTCTACGGCCTTTACAAGCTGCAACGAAGACAGGTTGGATATTCCTCAGAAAGGTGTAGCCTCTATTGAGGATTTCTACAAGACCGACGCTGATGCTGAGTCTGCATTGGTAACAGTTTATTCCGACACTTACGACAACTACGCTTTCATGGGCGATGTTACCGGTTGGAACTACTCTCCTTATATTGCTCTTACTAACTGGATGGCCGACGATATCGTAATGCCTGGATCAGGTGAAGGTGACTGCGAGCCTGAACGTCAGTATCACGATTTCCGTTTCAACACAGACCTTAATATTCTTGAGGCTGGTTACAAAGCGTTCTACCGCTCTATTCATAAATGTAACCTTCTTCTCAACAACACCACACCTGATAGCGAGGTTAAAAAACGTTGCATAGCTGAGGCTCAGGTAATGCGTGCTTTCAACCATTTGATGCTCGCTATCTACTGGGGTACTCCTCCGATTGTAACAACAGTGCTTACAGCAGCAGATCAGCCTGCAAATTCTGAATCTCAGGAATTCATTTTAAAATGGGTTGTTGATGAGATTGATGCAGCTCTTGCACTCAATGCTTTGGACAAAGCAGCACTTGGCGACAAAAATTCTCGTTACCACATCACTGAAGGTTTCGCTAATGCAGTAAAAGGCAAAGCACTCCTTTGGTTAAAAGATTGGGCAGGAGCTAAAGCAGCTCTCAAGAAAGTTATCTCTTCTGGTGCTTACAAGCTCGTTGATGATATGCAGATTCTTGGTCACCACGCTGGTCAAGGTTGCGACGAAATCGTTTTCGAATTCAACCTTGCTGCTAACAAAGACGGTCTTACAAGTCTTGGCAACCGTGGTATGGGTAACTATCCCTACACGGTTAACTGGCGTTATGAGTTCTTCAAGGGTCTCCAAGATGCTGGTTCTGACCCACGTTTGAATATGAATGGTTGGGGTTGGATTTCTCCCTCTAAAGTGTGGGCTGATGCTCTTATCGCTAACGATGGTATGGATTCTAAACGTCGCCAAGCTTGGATTAAGACTTACGAGGAGGTTCTCTACGACATCATTTGGCCTTCTGACGATCCCGCTACTTGGAAACCTGGTAAAACAGATTTCAAGGCTAAAGATAAATCTCGTGGTTTAAGTCCCAATTTCGGTTCGCAGTATTACGGCTGCAGTGGCTATTTCTGCTGGAAAACCGTTATGCACGATCCTGCCGACAACAGCAAATTAAACTGGTGCGGTTCTTGGGATGCTAACTATACCATTATGCGTTACGCAGAGGTTCTCCTTATGTACGCAGAGGCTTGCGCACAGTCAGGCGACAACGATGGTCTCCAGTATCTGAACCAGATTCAGACACGTGCTGGTTCTAAACACACTTCTACTTCTCTTACACTTCAAGAAGTTAAGAACGAAAAATGGTTTGAAATGTGGCAGGATGGATGTCGTGCTGCCGACCAGATTCGTTGGGGAGACGTTGAGAATCTCAAAACAGCTGACCATACTATCTACATTCTTAAAGATGCTATTGATCAAGGTGCTGCTGAACACAAAGCTGTTATTACCGTTGACGCTGGTTCTACTTTCAAAAGTAAAGGAGCAGGTTTCAAAACTGGTAAAAACGAACTCCTTCCCTTCCCCTACAAAGTTCTTACTCTTAACCCAAGTTTGAAACAGAACCCGGGATGGGAGTAGATGTTTATGTAAGAAGGATTCTAACTTTTTAGTGAGAATCTTCTACAAGCATAGTTCTCTATAAATTGAGAGGCTGCAGCAATGCGGCCTCTCTTTTTTTGGGCAGATGGTGTGATAATAGGTGCTTTAACCAAATGTTTATACTGCACAATTAATAAAATCTTTGCACATTTCGGGGGTAACATATAACCTGTCCGAGATATTCTGATAAGTTTAAATACTTTCCCTTACCCACAAGCGTTATATCTAAGAACACCAACCTTGTTCAGCACAAAGGATGGTATTTTTTTGTCAGATTTTTTGGCAATATCTCCTAAAAACACTTTCTTTGCAGAAAATAACACACCCTATGACTAAGGAACAACTTTTAATGCGCCTCGGCGGCACAGAATGGGACGATTTTGAAGTTAAAGCCGCCAAAAATGAACTTCCTAAAAGTATTTGGGAAACGGTGTCGGCTTTTGCCAATACTATTGGTGGGTGGATAATCTTGGGAGTTTCACAAAACGGAAACACGTTTGAACTATCAGGTGTTGACAACCCTGAAAAAATTGAGCAGGATTTTACAACAGCCATCCGTTCAGGACAAAAAATTAATCAGCGATTGTTATTTAAGGTTCAAAAGTTTGAAATAGAGTCTAAATTTTCGAAAACACTTAAGGTTTTATAATAGTGGTTTCCCATACAATAATCTTGGGGATGAGGCTTTTCTGTAAAAAGATTGGATTATAGGTAATGCAGGAGGCTATTTCGCTGCCTCGAAATCCCTTAATTATCAAAATGTTCAGATTTGCAAAACTCGCTGAAAATGCGGGATACGGTATTGACAAAATGAAATCTTGGACTGCTTTTACGGGTAATAATGTGGGTTTTAAATCTGATGTTACACATGCAACAATAGTTTTTTATATAAATACTTCATTATTTATCAATAAAAATAGAATTTCTAATTCAAAAATACAGAAATTGACGGTGTAAACATTGAAAATGACGGTGTAAACATTGAAAATGACGGTGTAAACATTGAAAATGACTGTGTAAACATTAAAAATGACGGTGTAAATGATGATGTATATGGAGAAGATATACCATTGTCTATTACTGAGCATAAAATTCTATCTTTGATGTTGGAAAATAATAAGATAACATATATAGAACTGCAACAAAATCTGTCACTATCAGAATCTTCGATTCGACGTGCGATAAAAAAACTTCGTATCAATAATCTTCTTTTTCGCGAAGGCTCTGACAAAGCAGGGCATTGGAGTGTTACCGAAAAGGGGAAATATTTGGTTTCTTCTTGAATCTCTCAAAAAATCACTACCTTTGCGGCAAAATTGCAAATCTATGCTCCAAAGATTTAACCAATATATCGCCACTCACCACCTTGCCGACAGGTCGCAACAAATCCTCCTTGCCATAAGCGGAGGGGCTGATTCGGTGTCTATGCTCGATTTGTTCGCCAAGGCGGGATTCGATATTGCAATCTCTCATGTCAACTTCCATCTGCGAGGCGACGACAGCAACCGCGACGAGGCTTTTGTACGTTCGCTTGCCCATAGTTATAATGTCCCCATCTTTGTAAAAGACTTTGACACACAGTCTTATGCCGCTGAAAAGCATATCTCGATAGAGATGGCGGCGCGCGAGCTGCGTTATGCCGAGTTTGAGAAGATTATGGACCATCACGGATTCGCCTCCACCGCCGTAGCGCACCATATCGACGACGCCATAGAGACATTCTTGCTCAATCTCCTTCGTGGCACAGGTATCAGCGGGCTTACGGGTATGCACAGCCGTAACGGCAGAATTATACGTCCGATGCTGTGTTTTTCGCGAAAGGATATTGAAAAATATGTTCAAGACAATGGTCTGCAATATGTAACTGATGTTACTAATTTTGAAACAGAGTTTTCCAGAAACAAAATCCGAAACTGCGTCGCGCCATATTTCGAGCAGATAAATCCCTCGTACCGAAACAGTTTTGCCGAAACATTCACGTATCTGCAGCAGGTTAAGGAGATTTATTACAGGGAGATTGAAGACCAAAAGCGGCGGATAACGCGCACCATCGGCGGCGAAACCTTAGTTTCTATACCCGAACTGATGCAATATCATCAGAAAGAGGCGTTAATGTTTGAAATACTCCGCCAATATGGGTTCAACAAAACGCAGGTGTCGCAGATACTCAATGCAGCCGAAGCCGAAAGCGGAAAGACTTTTATGAGCGACAATTACCGCCTTGTAAAAGACCGCAATATGTTTGTCATCAGCAATTTTAAAGAGGAAGACAACGGTCAGGAAATTTTGCTCGGACGTGATGCGTTAGCCAAAGGCGAGTTCCGTGGCGATGGTTGCGTTTTGAGGTTCGACATTATCCCAAAAACGGATTTCTCACCCGAGAGGGATTCCTCCACGGCGTATTTCGATTTCGACAGCATAGAGTTTCCCCTTGTGCTGAGGCATTGGCAGAGCGGCGACACGATAGTTCCGTTTGGCCGCCGTCAGCCCAAAAAACTCAGCGACATATTTATCGACCATAAGCTCACCATTTTGGAAAAAGAGCGTGTTAGGATATTGTGTTCTGGCGGCAAAATCATTTGGGCGGTTGGAATCAGAGCCGCCGACACATACAAAGTTACGCCCAAGACATTACATATTCTCCGTATTATCAGTGAGTTATAAATTTTTTAGTAAAAACGCCGCAAAAAACATCTCTATTTGCCAAAAAAGCCTTACATTTGGGGCAAAAATTTTTAGATTATGAAAAAAGTATTATACGTAGTTAGTCTGGCATTGGTAGGTATAGGAGTGATAGGCGCGATAGCCGGACATTCCTTCTTGGGTTTGCTGAGTGCCGGATGCGGCGCAACATTGGCACTTTGCACATTTTTGGGCGGAAAACTCATAGAGTCGTCGCAGCAGTCAACATTCGACAAGGGCGGAGAATCGCTCGAAATGAAAATCAACAACCAGATTTCGGAAGCCAACCGTAACAAGTTCAAGGCCGAAAGCGAGATACGCCGTCTTACCTCGTGGAGTAACGACGCAATATTTTCGGCATATTCGGCAGTGGCACAGAAAGAGGGAGTGCTGCTCGACCGCGACACTCTCTGCGACAATTACGACCAGATTCACGAAAAATTCGGCGCACAGTTGGAATTTGAGGCTGAAGACAAGTGCGACACCATCGTTAAAGATTACAAAGCCAAGATCGAGGGCTACAAGGAGCGCATCGGAGTGTTTGAGAAAAAACACGAAGAGTATCTCAAACTCAAAGATAAAATCAGGGCTGTTAAACAGAAAGAAAAAATGATGAAAAAGCTCGAAGGGCACAACGCCCACATAGAGCAGGCTAACGAGCGCGAGCTGACTTCCATGACCGCCGGCGAGTACGACCTTTCGCAACTCTCCATGGGCGATTTGGAAAAAGAGGTGCTCGAGAGGGAAGAGTACTACAAGCAGCTTGAAGAACAGAAATTTATTGATAATTTGTAAATCACATATATTAATTTAAAATGAGAAAACTTATAGTAGCAGGCAACTGGAAAATGAACACATCAGTTGCCGAAGGAGTAGAACTCGCAAAAAAGGTTAGCGAGTATGCCGCAGGTAAGAACCTTCCCGCAAACAAACAGGTAGTTATAGCCCCCCCGTTCACACACCTCGCACCCATAGCGCAGGTAATCAACGCTGACAAAGTGATACTCGCAGCTCAGGACTGCGCAGCCACCACCAATGGCGCATACACCGGTGAAGTTTCGGCTTCGATGCTCAAAGGCATAGGCGTTAAGGCTGTTATCCTCGGACACTCTGAACGTCGTCAGTATTTCAAAGAAAATTCCGAAATCCTTCTCAAGAAAATCAAGCTCGCCCTCGCCGAAGGTCTCGACATCATCTTCTGCATTGGCGAAACAAAAGAACAGCGCGAAGCTGGCGCCAACCTCTACAACAACGTTATCAAGGCTCAGCTCGTTGACACAGTATTTACACTCACTCCCGAAGAGTTCAAAAAAGTTATCATTGCTTACGAACCCGTATGGGCTATCGGCACAGGTCTTACCGCAACACCCGAACAGGCTCAGGAAATCCACGAGATGATTCGCAAGGCTGTTGCCGACAATTTCGGTCAGGCTGTTGCCGACGACACCACAATTCTTTACGGCGGAAGCTGCAAACCTTCCAACGCTACTGAAATCTTCGCTAAAAAAGACGTTGACGGTGGTTTGATTGGTGGTGCATCGCTCAAGGCTGACGACTTTGCAAAACTTATCGACGCAAGATAGTTTTCGTGCATGATTCGGCTGGAGTGTTCCACCAGATAGATTTTTGCGGACGTGTGCGTTTGAATTTATTGACGTATCCGTCCGCTTTTTTATTAAAACTGCTTTTTGAGTTTTGTTTTTTGGCAAACTAACACTATATTACTATGAGAATCAGACTTTTGTTTTCAAGGATTTTTATTACACTCGGCTTGGCGGCTATGGTGTCCGCGGCCTCGGCACAACAGAAGAGCTTCTCCGACAACGAGGATTTCGTGGGCGAGCTCAACAGCTTTATGGGAGTGAAGACATCGCTCAACAAGGAGTTGAAAACCGAGGTCAAGGCTTTTACCAACAAGGTGGAGACCAACGTTATCTCCGGCGAGCTGCGCACACAGATGATTGAGCTGATGAACGCTTATTTGGAACATAGGAGCAACCCCGCTACCCACATGCTCAATCTAATAAAGACATTCAACGTTTTTTGCGACAAAAACAAGATCCAGCAGTTTTCGGTATGGCACAAATACATGATGGATTACCTCAAAGACCGTGTGTCGATGACCAGGGTAAACGACCTAACCGTGTTTGCCTACTACCTTGTAAAGGACAACAGCATCGAAACAAGCGGTTCTAAGTCGTGGTATATCAGCAACGACAACTACCGTTTTTCCACCACTACCGACGGCGATGAACAGCAGCTGCTTGTGGAGTTTTCAAATGCCGACCTCCGTTTCAAGATGCGCACCGACAGCTCGCTTGTTATTTATGGCACGAGCGGCGTGTTTAACTATGCAGACCACGAGTTTCGCGGCAACGGCGGCAAGGTGGACTGGCGGAGGGCTGGCATTCCGGCAGACTCAATGTATGCCGAGCTGCATAAGTATGTGATTGAAACCAAAAGAACGGAGTTTTCCGCCGACAGCGTTGATTTTTACAACCATGCTTTTTTTGGAAGTTTTATCCGTGGCGAGTATTCCGACAAATACGTGGTTGACGGTGCTGGTGCAAAGGCGCGTTACCCTCGGTTTGAATCCTACAACAAGTACCTTGTTATTCCAAATCTTATCCACGATATAGATTTCCGGGGCGGTTTTGCGCAGCGCGGAAGCGTGTTTTCGGGCGTGGGCGATACCAGCGCGTATGCCACGCTTACATTCAAATACGAAGGCAAGAAGTTTATCGAGGCTAAATCCTTGAACTTTGTATACAGTGCCGAAAGGGTGGAGTCGTCAAATGCCAAGGTATCAATATGTTTTGGCGAAGACTCTATTTCGCATATCGGTTTGAGGCTCCGTTACCGCAGCCGCGACTCGTTGCTTACTATGTTTAAAATCAGAACGGGTTCGGAGGTGGCAAAATGGATTGACACATACCACTTTATGAAATACGATATCAACGAGCTTCAGTGGCATCTCGGCGACACCGCAATTTATTTTATTACAGGACGTACCGCACCAAACGACTACGCCCAGTTTGTTTCCTACGACTATTTTTCCCCGAAGGAGTTCAGGGATCTTCAGGGTGTCGACCGAGTGCATCCCCTTGTGTCGTTACATTCATATATATATGATCAGCAGACATTTGATATCAACCCTCACGACTACAACCAGTTTCTGCGAAAGACTTACGGGGTGTTCTTTACCGACGATCGGGTTGCTGATATGCTAAGGCTAATGTCTTATGACGGTTATGTAAATTACGACCCTTTGACGCAGATGGGACACATAGACCAGAAGATTTTTGATGTGATAGGCTGCAGCATAAAGAAAAAAGACTATGACTGTATCAACATCTATTCCCTCAACAAGCACCGTGGCGAAGTAAACGCGGTGTTCAATATCAAGAATTACGACTTGGAGATATTCAACGTGCTGCCGTTCAAGTTTAGCGAGAGTTCCAACGTTGAGGTGAAACCCGATTCTACCACTGCCATCGTTGTCGGTGACAGTCTCGACATTCAGTTCGACGGCAAAATCAGCGCGGGTCTTGCAAACTTTTACGGCAAGAATTTCAAGTTTTCGTACGAAAAGTTTACCGTTGACATTCCCGATGCCGACTCCATGGCTCTTTTGGCTTACAACGTTGTGGACGGCAAGGTGCAGGTGGATTCGGTGCGAAGCGTGTTGGAGCATATCAAGGGTGTGCTGGAAATCGACTCTTCGTTCAACAAGTCGGGCAAGGATACCTTTGAACACATGCCAAAGCTCATTACCAAAGACACCTCTTTTGTGTATTACGACAAGATTACCAACGGCAAGTACGACCGCGACAAGTTTCACATGACGGTATTCCCCTTTGAGCTTGACAGTATGAAGTATCTGTCGCTCAACGGTGTGCAGGCCAAGGGTTTGTTTGAGTCAGGCATTTTCCCCGACCTGGACGTTACGCTCACCGTGCAGCCCGATATGTCGCTTGGATTTGTGATGCCCACGCCCGACGACGGTATGGAGCTGTTCTCCGGCAAGGGAACTTACCACAACACCGTAACTCTCAATGGCAAAGGTCTTGGCGGCGACGGTGAGATTCAGTACCTGACAGCTGTTGCCCGCGCCGAAAAGTTCTTTTTCTATCCCGACTCGGTAACAGGAGCAGTCAACTATTTGGACGTTAGGCCGGTAGCCAAAACCCAGTTAGGCACAATTCCCGACATCCGCACCGACATTCCCGACGTGCACACCGATTCTGCGCTCGTATTCTGGAAACCTGCCGATGATGTGTTTTCTGCCACAGCCAAGGATACCGCTTTCTCGCTCTATCATGGAAGCGCGAAATACAGCGGCACTATTAACTTGACTCCCGAAAAGATGGGCGGTGAGGGTCTGCTGCTATATCACGGCACCGGAATTTTCTCCGACAAATTCGACTTACACAACACCACTTTCAAGGCCGACAGCGCGATGTTCTGCTACTACGACCCTATGGCGCAGGGCGATTCCACAGGGCATTTTTACACCGAAAGATTCAACGCCGATTTCAATCTCGACTCCACTGCGTTGTGGGCAAGGTTTGTGGCGTCGGTCGATTCGGCAAAGGTTATTTTCCCGCAGCACAGATACAAGCAGAAAACCAATTTCTTCTACTGGAGTATCGATAAGGATTTGATTGAGTTTGGTAAGGAACTGCCTGATTACGACCTTAATATGATTGCCAAAACGCCTGAGGAATTTGAGCGGATACGCTATACCAACGCCAAGGACGACCCTCTGCTCGGCGGCGTTACGCTTATTGCCGACAAAGACACTCTCACGTATACGGCTTTCAGTTCGTCGTATACTCCACGAGATGGCGTGGTAAATGTCCACGAGCCGGGAGTTATTCGTGTGGTGGATGCTAAGATTGACCCTACTGGCGTTATCTCGGTGTACCGGGGCGGACAGATTGGTAAGTTTGAAAACGCGCTTGTTACCTGCAATCAGGATTCTCTGATGCACAAGATTGTTAATACCACGGTGAGAATCCGCGACAAATATTATTTCAAAGCTGTTGGCGGACAATACGAATACAACAATCCAAATCAGGGTATCAACTACATCAATCTCGACTCAATGGAGGTGCGCAAGATTAAGCAGGATACCGCCCAGACCGCCGAGAAAGTCCGTTGTACATTCGGCTTGGGAACGGTTTCTGAATCAGAGCATTTTATGCTTAGTCCGCAGTATATGTTCGCGGGCAAATATTCGTTTATGGGCAACATCCCGGGTGTCAAGTTCAACGGTTACGCCTATATCCGTCAGGACTGCGACAGCGCGATTATGCCGTTCAGGTTTGAGGGCAATATCAACCCCGACAGCATTGTGTTCCCGATCTCCGACCGTGTGGTCGACACTGCCCACGTAAGGCTTTACACTGGTTTCTTCTACAACCACGAGAAAGAAAAACTCTATTCTATTTTCATGGGACGCAAGCTTGAGAACCGCGACGAGGCTGTGCTGGATGCCGGCAAAGGTCTTTCTTACGCCATCAGAACCAACCAGTACCAAGTGGCTTCGGCACGAAAGCTCGCCGACAACTCCACCACCGACAACTTTATTTCGCTTTACAGGGCGTTGTGCTTTGTCTACGGCGAAGGAAATATCAATACAAATGTCAATCTGGAGCCCGTAAGCCTTGTTACCAAGGGTACTATTATGCACCAGAAGGAGGCAGACAAGTTTAATATCAACATGACATTGTCGTTGGATTTCTTTATCCGTCAGGACGTTATGAAATCCATGGCTGAACATCTCAGTGAGGTTGTAGAACCAAAGCCTGTTAACCTTACTCAAGAAAGCATCCGCAAGCGTCTTGGCTATCTGTTAGGTAAGGATACCGCCCTCACTGTGCTGAGCGATTATATGGAGACTGGTTCTATCTCTAAAATGCCGGCAGGTCTTTCCAAGAGCATCGTCCTTACCGATTTGAAGATGACTTTTGACACCACTACCCACACTTACCGCTCAGTGGGAGCTATCGGTGTAGGCTTCGTGACCGGAACGATGATCAACCTCTATATGAAAGGCAATGTTGAGATTGTCCGCAACCGCAAGAAGGGCGACCAGATTTCAATCTATCTCGAGCCAAAACCCGGCACGTGGTACTATTTCAACTATAAGGCTGGATTTATGTACTGTCTGTCGAGCGACGAGGATTTCAACAACAAAATAATGTATACCAAAGACAAAGAACGTGTCTTGAAATATGGCAAAAATGGTGAATATCAGTTTGTTATAGGTAACGATGCTGTTAAGAACAAGTTTATCCGCTCGTTCGACAACGCGGTGGTTTCCGATGCTCCCGACTCGCAAGCTGTTGAAGATCACAACAATAGCGAGATGCCCGCCGACAGCCTTTCTAACGTTTCGGATTCGCTCAATGTGAATATTCCTGCAGTAGAAAATAACGGTCAGACTGCTCCCGAAGAGGATGATTTTGAGGAAGAAACACCACCTTCACAACCCGAGCCTGAGCCACAATCCGAGCCCGAGCCAGAACCACAACCAGAACCTCAGCCAGAACCAGAACCTCAGCCAGAACCACAACCTGAGCCAGAACCACAACCTGAGCCAGAGCCACAACCGCAGCCCTCTAACGATGAGGATGATTTTGAAGAACAGGACTTTATAGATAATTAGAATAATGAAAGAGAACCTTCATATATTTTATTCGCCCGAAGCCGTTGATGCACAGCCTGGGGCGACAGTTTATCTCGACGAGGAGGAATCCTCGCATTGCTGCCGGGTGCTGCGGCTTGCCGAGGGCAGCGGAATTGCCATTGCCGACGGCAGGGGAGGGGTTTATTCTGCCATTCTCACGGTATGTAGCAAAAACAGCTGTGCGGTGCAGATTATAGAAAAATTTTCGGATATTTCCATGCGCACGTATTTCAACCATGTGGCGATAGCCCCCACCAAAAATTCCGACCGTTTTGAATGGTTTGTGGAAAAGGCGGTTGAGTTTGGCGTGGATATGATAACGCCTCTTCTCTGCCGTCACAGCGAGCGCAAAGTGCTGAAAACCGAGCGTTTGGAAAAAATCATACTCTCTGCATTCAAACAGAGCGGAAACGCCGTTTTGCCCATAATCAACCCGCTCACGCCATTTGCCGATGTTGTAAAATCATCTACCGAGGAAATCAAAATGATAGCCCATTGCGAGCCACAGCAGAAGACGTTTTTCTCCAAAGTTGCCAAACGCGATGCTCGCACAATTACGCTTATCGGTCCCGAAGGCGATTTTGCAGACGAGGAGATCGCCTTGGCTCTCTCGTCGGGCTATTCGCCTGTCTCGCTCGGAAATTCGCGCCTTCGCACCGAAACTGCGGGGGTGGCGGTATGCGCTTTTTTGGCTGACATCAACAATTCATAAATTGCGAACGTAAAGTTTAATCATAAAAACAATTAAGATGTATCAGAAATTTATCTACGGCACTCTGCTTGGAGCGGCAGTGCTATTTGCCGGATGTTCAGGCGGCGGCAACAAAGACGGCAACAATGCCGAATCACTCAAATTTCAACAGTTTAAAGACAGCATTGGCGTTGTAACCGACGGCAATACCCATTTTTCGGTAGTAACGGTCGACTATCCTGTGTCAGGTTCAGAAGTGTTGGTCAACGCACTGAAGCAGAGTCTTGTAGAGTATTTAAACTTGTCGTTAGACGATGCCAAAGACGGACAGACCCTCGTTCACAAAGGTGCTCTCCTGAAAATGGAGCGTGTAAATACCGCTGTTAAGGAAGACACCGACGATGGGATTCCTTTTAGCATTGGTTATTCTGATGAGACACAGATAATCAAAGTATTTGAAACAGAGAAGATTGTAACTCTTGTGGCAGGCGGATATGTATTTGTGGGCGGCCCTCACGGAATGTCGTATTCCTCGGGTGCTACATTCAGAAAGTCAGACGGCAAGGTGATGTCGCGCCAATTGCTCAAAGACGATGCTTGGGGCAGAATCCAAGACAAGGTGGCAGCCTCGCTCTGCAAGTTTTTCCATCTTAGCAGCAACGCCGAACTTGTTGACGAGCTGCGACCCGAAAAAATTCAATACGACGAATCCACCAACACCCTCGCTGTTCCTGCGCCTATGTCGCAGCCTTATGTGGTGGACAACAATGTTGTATTCTGCTACGATGTCGAAGAAATTTCGCACAATGCCGCCGGACAGCCCGAAGTGGTGATTCCTATCAAGGACATTGAGCAATACCTTACACCCGAAGCCGCCGAACTATTTAAGTAACAGTTAGTTATTTAAATATGTCGAAGTCTTTGTTGTAAGCGGGAGATTCTATTGACAGCAGGTTTAGCACGGAATGGAAAATGTAATGCTGTTCAATAACCGCAGGGAGTTCGCCTTCGGGAGCATCCTCCTCGGTCGAAGTGTTCTTATATTCCCTGAAATTATCCGAAGTCCATACAAGGAAAGGAATTTCGTATTGAACCTTAGGCGCAAGTTTCATTGGCATTCCGTGCATAAAAATTTTGTTTTCGCCAAGCGATTCGCCATGATCCGAAATATAAATCATGGCACTGTGCCAGTGGGTCATTGAGCGCAGAGTGTTGATAAGGCTGTCTACCAAGAAGTCGGTATACCTGATGGTGTTGTCGTAGGCGTTAACTAATAGGCTGAGGTCTTTTTCGCCTTCTTCCACATTGTTAGCCACAGGTGCAAATACCTCAAATTCCTTGGGATATTTTTCGGTATATTTCGGGCCGTGGCTGGTGCTGGTATGGAGTATTATCAATACTTTGTTGCTTTTGCTTGAGTCTATGCGTTCGCGAAGTCCCTTGATAAGGATTCCGTCGTATGCCTTGTCTTCGTCGGGATAGATTTCGGCAAGGTCGGAGTCGGTGAGATATTCGTTGATATGTATAGGCGGCTCTCCCCAGTTTGACGAACGCCACGACACGTCGACACCTGTTCTGAAGGCATAATTTGGCAGTACTTCGTACAGGTCGCCGCTGTCTTGAGGTTCGAGAATGGCTTTTACGCCGGCTGTGGTGTATGTTGCGCACGAGTTGGCTTGATACACTTTCAGTCCTTTTTGCTTTGACAGCAGAGGGTTGGTTTCGCGTTCATAGCCGTATAGCTGGAAATTGGCTTTGCGTGCCGATTCGCCTATTACGAGAACCACAACCGCCTTTTCGTCGTTAGTGATTTTCCCGTCGGGAAGTTTAATCTCTTCGGCTTGTTCGTCGTGCTTATGGCTTATTACGCGGCAGGTGTTCACCGTGTACGACCATGGCTGGACTAATGCTCCAAGTTCGGTATCGTGTTGGCTAATCCACAGTGTCTGACTGATGTTAGCCACTATTGTTACAAGTACAATGGCCAACGAACATCCGCAATATATGCCCATTTTTTTCGCCGTACCTATCACCACTGGCCGCAGTAGGCAATACAGGGCGGGAATCACGCCAAAAGCCAGAACGAATAGGAGCAGTGTCCAATTGATGAATCCCGACGCTTCGGAGTATCTGGTATTGAATACATTCTCGATGGTTGTGGCGTCTATCATAACGCTGTAAGTAAAGATGAAATACACAGCCGTGGCATTGATTATTGCAAAAAATGCGAGCAGTATACGGCCTACTATTCTCATCAAAAATATCATCAGATAAGTTACCGCAAAGTTGAGCGCAACCATTATTATCACTAACGACGCCTGCAAAAATATCTTTCCGCCTAACGACGCGTTGGAGTTGTCTGCCACATAATTGAAAAAAGGAATGTTGTATAACAGCAGCGTGGCTATGCTGACGATAAGTGAAAATAGTAGAAGCGAAATAGGCTTGCGTAAGAATTTCATCATTGTTTTAAATCTTCAGTTTTGGGTTTCAGAATCAGGTTCTTTCCAAAGTAAAAAATCAGGCACGGTGTAACGAAGCCGATGATACTGCCCACGCATACATCCGACAGAAAATGTTGCGAAAGGTATACCCGGGAGTATGCGCCCAATGAGGCAAGGACAAACAGCAAAAACATCGACAGGTACATGAGGATTTTTTTCTTGAGGTCGTAGTGAGTGGCTCTTTGCTGATAGTAGTAGGCTAACAGAAGGGCAAAGCAGGTAAAGAAAACGAAGAATGTGGCGGAGTGTCCCGATGGAAACGAGTTGCTATGGTGCATGTTAACTCCTTCCACCAATGGCAGCACCATGTCTGTGTCGTGCTCAAACATTCTGATAGGACGCTCTATATTGATATTGCTCTTTAAGATTATGGCTATTGTGCCGCTAAAGATTTCACTAATGGCATAAAAAATTATAATTCTGTATTTTTTCCAGAAAAGCGGAATCAAAGCCAAAATATACAGCGGCCATTCTGCCAACAAGGTGTAATACTTAAAGAATGAGTCTTGGGCGTAGGTGTGGCAGGAATTTACCAACATGTGCAGCTCTTTTTTGGGATAACTAAATATAAGTATCAATACAATAGTCAGCAAAATCAAATATGCTATGCCATAAATAGAAAATATCTTCTTCATCTCGTGTTTTGTAGTCATTGCCTCCTTATGCCGTTGCCATGTAGTTAATAATTTTTCGGCTGCAAAGTTATTTATAATTCTTCAAACAAAAAAATATTTGCAAAATCTGAAAATATCCATTACCTTTGTCCAAACGTTAATCTTCGGTCTTACCCTTGCCGTAATTGTTTTTTTTAACATTAATATAATATAAAAGATTTGCTAAAATGCTGCATAATAATACACTACACTATAACCACATCTTTATACACCGAAATAACAGCGGCTTTAATGCCGCCGCCCATAATATTGACCCCTGTGGAAGGTTTAACCGCCATCCGCAGGGGTTTTTTAATGCATAATTCATAATCCGAAATTTCAAATTTTAAATCTATAATAAAATGAGAACTACAAACCCCACCCCGCCGGTTACACTTCCGGCGCAGATAATAGCCAAAAAGCCTTACGAACGCCCGGCGTTTTCAGTTGTTCCGTTAATCATGGAAGCCCCGCTACTGAGCGCAAGCGAGACCAAGAATGGCGGAGTATTAAAAAATCTACCTTTCAAAGACGCATAGGAGGGCTACGCAATGAAGCAGTCATTATTCTTACTTCTGCCCCTGATAGCGGCAGTAACGCTTGCAACATCTTGCAGCAAAGACGACGTTAGTAACGACACCGTTACACCCGCCCAAGAACCCCACGCCAACCCCTACACCATAACAGTGCCCACCAGCAATAAACTCACCAAAATCGGCTTCAAAGACGGCACGGAAGGTGGTAACCCCATTATATCCCCCTGCTTTACAGAATCCGACAAAGACATTCTTAAAATGATTGTCACCGGAGAAGGCATCGACAAAAGCGAACTCACACTTATCGAATACACCGACGGCGCAGGCACATTCTCAGGCGAACTGAAAGTAACCGGCAAACCCGACAAACTCACCGCCACCATCAACGTATCGGGCAAGGAGCTGCCCTACTCATCCTCCTCCGGCACGGAAACACTGTTAGAAATCATCGGCAAATGCGCCCACTCCTTTTCGGGCGATTTCAACTACGGCGATGAATCCGTGAATCTCACCGACCAGAATGTCTACTTGATAATATCCTCGCCGATGGACAAAGTGGACATCAACGGTAAAGACTACACCTTGGACAAAGACCATGACCTCTACGTGGCACTCAATGAAGACTACATTTCAAGTCTTGCCCTCGGCCTCGGCATCCACGAAAAAGGCGCAATCTACCGCGTAACTCGCCACTACCAGCCCCACGCATTTACTGTAAACGCCGAAGGCAAAACAGTGACATTCTCCTGCGGCAACTTGCAGTACCATACGAAACAAGACACATGGCGTTTTGCCCCGCACCAATACGATGTGTGCCATAAAACCGATGACAACGTAGGCGACAACTATGTAAGTTGGGAAACATGGACAGACCTCTTTGGATGGGGAACATGGCTTAACGGTACAGGTGTCGAAGAACCATACGAAACTCAAAGGGATGATGCCACCTCATACGTTTGGTCAGGCGAATCCGCCATCGGCTCGGAATGGCAGACCCTCTCCGGCGGCAACTCTGAAAATGCCGAGTGGTACTACCTTTTTTTCCGCCGCACCGATGCTTCTGAAAAATGGGGGCAGGGAAGCATAAAAGTTTCAGAAGGAGTAACTGTCAACGGTGTAATAATCCTGCCTGACGATTGGACTACACCACCCGAAGGCTGTACTTTTACCAAAGGCGAAAGTGATTGGTCTAACTCTTACACTGCCGAAACTTGGGCAAAGATGGAATCCGTAGGAGCGGTATTCCTTCCCACTACCGGTGAACGCTACGGTAACATTGTCGTTAGTGTTGGCTATGACGGCATCTATTGGTCTTCGTTTACCAACGATGAGGGTACAGCGTGGTACGCGCACTTCTACTCGCACAACGTCAAACCCGTTAAAGACGGCAGTCGCTGGTCAGGTCAGTCTGTCCGCCTCGTCCGTGCTTGGAAGTAATTACAAAAATTATCTTTACCTCCGCAAAAACAAAATAAGCAACAAAACAAAATACCGTTTTAGCCAGTCTAAGACGGTATTTGTTTTTTTCTGCTTTTTTGCCGAACTTTTTTTGTGAGTTACGTTATAATCTATTAATCATCAAAATGTTTAGCAATGAAAAAATCACTTTTAACTCTAACATTCGCACTTGTGGCACTATTTGCCGCAGCGCAACCTCCTCAGGGTCAGCCCCCTCAACCCAATGCCAACCGCGACTCGCTTTCGCCACGCGCCATTCTAGGACCGCTTTTCAAACGCATTCAGGTGCACGGATATTTACAGGCAGGATACGAGTTTAACAACAAACTTGGCGAAAATTCCAACGAGTTTAACTTCAAACGCTCTAATATTGTGGCGTTTGCGCAAATCACCGACCGTTGGAATTTCTTCTTTTTGCACGATTTCAACAGCGAAGTGCAGGAGTTTTACACCGATTTTCGCATAACCAAAGGCAAAGGTTTGAATATCAGGTTTGGACAGATGAAAAACTCATTCGGCTTGGAGAATCCTTACAGTCCCGCACAGTTGGAATTGGTAGACGTAACATCGCAGGCAACTACTTATTTGGGTGGAACTTACGACCCTCTTTTTAGCAACAAGGTGATGTTTGGACGCGATTTGGGTGCAATGCTCTTTGGCGAACTTTTCTCCGGCTCGCTCAAATACGAACTTGCAGTGATGAACGGTCAGGGTATCAACATCAAAGACAAGAACAACAAGAAAGACTACCTTGCAAAACTCGATTTTTATCCGATGCCCAACCTTAGGTTCCTTGTTTCGGGACAATTGGGAACAGGCTGCGCCGCCGACTTCCATCTTAGCGACAAATTCGTTTCGCCATACAATCAGTCGATACTTCCGGGCGAAAACTACCGTCGCGACCGTTGGAGCGTAGGTACTGAGTATAAGTCGTTTGTGCACAATCCGCAAATAGAATGGAAACGCCGTCCGCTGTCGATTCGTGGCGAGGTGATGGGCGGAGTAGACGGCGAAGTAAACTCGCTCGGAGGATACGCCACCGCCACCATTCCGTTGTTTTCAACAGTCGATGCCATAGCAAGTTACGACTATATCAACTACAACACCGACGAGGATATGAAATCCACAAAATACATCGTCGGACTTCAATATTGGTTTTACAGCAACTGCCGCGTACAACTGCAATACACCCGGGGCATATTAGAAAACCTCACGGCAGGCGAACCCACCGTAATCCCCAATCCGCAAGGACCTCCAACTATTATCCCAAACCTCCAACCAGATTACGATATGGTGCAGTTGCAGATACAAGTGGGGTTTTGAGAAACTTATTAGCAATCTGCCATTTTGGCATTTAATTCTGTCAATATGTCCCTCGGTTTGTGACATATTGTCATGTCGTTGTTTTCCATTGTGAAATTTATAACCTCTTTGCTATCAGTGTTTTAAAAACTTTTTCGCATTTTCTTGCAAAAACTTATGCTCTATATGGCAAATCTTTTGTAAATTGTAACGCGTAAACAATTTTAAGCAACTTATATTATGAACTTCGACAAATTTACAATCAAAGGGCAGAAGGCCGTGCAGGATGCGGTGGCGCTTAGTCAGCGTGCCGGATGTCAGGCTAT
>JAFYFR010000129.1 GCA_017543645.1 Bacteroidales bacterium | reverse complement strand
TTTGAGATTGTGCCGCCGCTCGTGGGTCACAGCGCCAAGAGCCTTTATGAAAAAATTGAACTCCTTACAGAGTTTAACCCGTTGAATATCAACATTACATATCATCAAGACGAAACTGTTTACAAGCAGATAGAAAACGATGTGATGTCAAAAAAACTTGTGCGCAAGCGTCCGGGCACAGTTGCACTCGCCGCCGCCATACGCAACAGGTTTCCAAGCGTTACCACAGTGCCGCACCTCATCTGCGGAGGAATGACAAAACAAGACATCGAAAACATCCTCATCGACCTTAACTTCTTGGAAATCGAAAACATACTTCTTCTCCGTGGCGATGCTCCCAAAGGCGAACGCTATTTTATTCCCGAACCGGGCGGATATGCTCACACCGAAGAGATGGTTAAGCAGATAATGAACTTAAACAAAGGCATTTATCTTGATCAAGACCTTAAAAATACCGAAGCCACTAATTTTTCAGTAGGCGTGGCAGGTTATCCCGAAAAGCACGCTGAGGCTCCCAATTTTGAAACCGATATGCATTATCTCAAAGCCAAAGTTGACGCCGGAGCCGATTATATTGTTACGCAGATGTTTTTTGACAATGCCAAGTTTTTTGAGTGGGAACACCGTTGTCGCGAGGCAGGAATAACGGTTCCTATTGTTCCGGGAATCAAGCCGATAGGCAAAAAACGCGACCTTGATGTAATTCCTCTTACATTCCATCTGGATATTCCCGCCGACCTTGCCAATGCCGTTCAAAACGCAAAAGACGATGCCGCAGTTTATCAAATAGGTATCGAATGGGCTATAAATCAGAGCCGCGAACTGATGAAACACGGAGTTCCCGCCCTTCACTATTTCAGCGTAGGCCGCACCGAAAACGTCCGTGAGATAGCCAAAGCGGTATTTTAAAAACGGTACAAATTTTGCCGAAAAAATTTAAGGAAAATAGATACACCTTATATATATTTTCCTTAAATTTATAGCGCAAAAAATTATATTACGATGAGACAACTGTTGAACAATCTGAGCATCAAGAGCAAGATACTGCTCGGCTTCTTTATATTGACTGCAATATACTTTGCGTTAGGCATTTACCAATACAATGCGTTAGAAAAGGTAAATACATCTAACCAAGCAATATCGTTTGCAAAGGATATGAACACCACATCGGCGCAGATCAAATATCTGCTTGCCAAGGATGTTTTGGTGCTAAGGAATTTCAGCAACGTAAAAAACGAGAAAGAGCTGAAATCGCTTCACAAGGAGCATCAGTCATATCAGGAAAAGCTTAACGAGATTTTCCAGTCGGTGGCAAAACTGACAGAAATCAAATTTGTGGACAACAACATTTTGAAAAACTACCGCGACACAATTCTTGCCATTGAGCAGATTTACTCCAACGAATACTCAGTTTCGTACAAAGAGATTCACCTCGCACAGAAGCTTATTATTAATCCCAACGAACTTCGCAACGCAATTATGCAAAAGGAGATAAGCGAAAACGAGCGTCCCGAAACACAAGTAGACTCTACTGGACACAAGATTTTTCACGGAGGACGTTCCACAACCAGTATCGAGGAACTCACCCAGTTGTATCTCAACGATCAGAAATACGAGCAACGCAAACATTTCCAGAAAATTACGCGCCATATCGCCGATATTGACAAGATGCTTTCGATTATAGAGCTGAAAGCCACTGGCATTAGCAACAAGGCTGTTGACGATGCAGTGTTCGCCGGTCGTCAGAATGTCAAGACGTTTATCATATTCATGCTGATAGCCATCGCGCTGTCGATTGTGCTGTCGCTGTTCACCGCCAACATGATTGTTAAACCGCTCGAAAAACTTATGAAATATGCCGAGCGTCTTTCGGAGGGCGAGCTTCCCGAATTCACAGAGCAAATCTACAACGATGAGATAGGTGAAACTGCAAGTTCAATTTCACAGTTAACTATCGGCCTGCAAAAGACTTCGGAATTTGCCCACGCCATTGGTCAGGGCGATTTCAGCAGCAACTACCAGCCGTTGTCAGACAAGGACGTGCTTGGCAACTCGCTGCTCAACATGCGTAAATCACTCCAACAGGCACAAGAAGAACAGTCGAAACGCCAACGCGAAGATATTCAGCGGAATTGGACCACTGAGGGTCTTGCATTGTTTGCCGAAATTCTCCGTCACCATACCGAAAACATCAACGAACTCTCCGACGACATCATTGTAAACCTCGTTAAGTACATGAAAGCCAATCAGGGAGGCATCTTTATCTACAAAGACGACGAACCCGACCACGCATATCTCGAACTGCTTTCTGCTTACGCTTACAACCGCAAAAAGTATTTCGACAAACGAATCAACGTAGGCGAAGGTCTTGTAGGAGCGTGCGCCGAAGAAAAATACACCATTTATCTCACCGACATTCCCGACGACTACATCGAGATTGAATCTGGTACAGGCAGCGCAAACCCGAAATCGCTACTGATTGTTCCGCTAAAAATCGAAAACGAAATACTCGGCGTTATAGAGATGGCATCGTTTAACGAGCTGAAAGACTACGAGATAGAACTTGTAGAAAAAATTGCCGAAAGTATCGCGTCAACACTTTCTACAGCAAGAATCAACACCCGTACAGCCGAACTTCTCGAACAATCAAACATCCAGACCAAGGCTATGAAGGATCAGGAGGAGGAGATGAAACAGACCATCGAGGAGATGAAAGCCACTCAGGAAGATTCTGTACGCCGCGAAAACGACTACTACCAAGAGTTAAAAGAGATGGAAGCCATCAACAAGACTCTCGAGCAGCAGAACTCGCTACAAGACAGTGAGATAGAAAAATTAAAAGGCCGTTCGGTAACACTCTCGAAACTCATCAAAGAGCGCGAAAGTTACGAAACCAACATATTCAACATTATAACAGGCGCGGTAATCACCACCTCCGACGACGGCACTATAACCTACGTCAACGAGCAGTTTGTCAACCTCTTTGGATACAAGAGTGCAGAAGCTCTCGGCCGTAGCCTTTACGACATTCTCGGATTCAAAACCACCGAAACCGAAATGGCAAAGGTGCTTCAAGCCGAATTTGGAAACATCATCAACACCAAAGGACACGAAGTAAAATTCGTTGGCAAAGACGGCAAGAACATTGCTGTCTGGCTATCAATCACAGCCAATATTTTCGAAGGAACTGTTGTATACACCCTCATACTCAACGACTTGAGCAGTCTTTCGGAAGAACGCAACCGAAGCAAGAAGTTTGAGGAAGACAGCCTCATAAGCAAATTCGAGCTCGAAAACCGTCAGCAAATTCTCGAAAGCCTCTTACAGAAAAACCATATCGAGCTTCCCGGCTTTGAATCAGAATACACATTCCTCAATTTCGAGGACAACAGTATCGGACTCAACATCATCGACTCGCAGCTCAAAAAATGGTTCGACAATATTAATAAGGTTTACGGCGTATTCAAACGTCACGAATCCAAGAAGAACATCCTCATCACCATCGACGAACTCATCGACTATACAAGCTACCACTTCGGTTTCGAGGAGAAATACCTCAAAGACTTCTCGTACTATAAGTTCAGCGAGTACAAAAACACTCACGACCAGTTCTTGAACACAATCAAGGGATTCAGAGCATCGTACAACGATGGCGAAACCATCGCACTAATCAAACTGCTCACATATATAAAATCGTGGATGCAGTATTACATACCGCTCCACGATGCTAAATACATTACTCTGTTCAAGACCAACGGCCTTTCATAGAAAAGTCTATATCGCTTTTTCTTTGAGTTCTACATAATTTTCCTCGGCTGACTTAGGAAATATGCGTTTCTGAAAGAGTATCATAATAAACACTCCCACAGTCACCGCAGAGTCGGCTATATTGAAAATCGGCGAGAAAAACACAAAATGTTCGCCGCCATAAAACGGCATCCATTCGGGAAGCGTAGTATCAATTATCGGGAAATATAGCATATCCACCACCTTGCCCTGAAGAAACGGAGCATATCCACCGTCGGCAGGCATAAACTCAGCAATCTGTGTTGCGCTGTAGCCCGACGCACCAAAAAACATTCCGTAGAACATACTGTCCAAAAGGTTTCCGATAGCACCAGCCGTAATTAGCGACATACAAATTACAAATCCTGGGGTGGGCTTCTTTTTCTTAATCATCCAGCCGATAAAGATAATCAGACCTATGATTGCAACCATTCTGAAAATGCTTAGCAGATACTTTCCCCACTGACCTTCGAGCTTCAATCCGAAGGCCATTCCCGGATTTTCGGTAAACGACAACTGACACCAGCTAAAACCGCTGTCCCAGTTAAGGTAGCTGCTCTCGCCTAAGTACATGTGGGTTTTCACCCAGATTTTGAGAGCTTGGTCGGCTATTATTATAAGCAGACCTATGATAAGAGATTTTTTTACTAAAGAATTCATTTGCAAATACTACTTTCGCTCCTCCTTCTTGCTTTCAACACTCAGAGTGGCATGGGGAACGGCGAGAAGTCGTTCTTTGGGAATCAGTTTGCCAGTATTGCGGTCGATACCGTAGGTCTTGTTCTCGATGCGGATAAGAGCGTTTTCAAGGGCTTTGATAAATTTCAACTGACGCTCAGCCATAGAGCCTGCCTGCTCTTTCGACAATAGCGACGAGCCTTCTTCGTATGATTTGAATGTGGGACTTGTGTCAACAGTGTCGTTGCCGTCTTGTTGGGTAATTATCTCGTGATACGATTTGTAAAGTTTACGAGCCTGCTCTAACTTTTCCATTATAAGGGCTTTAAATTCAGCCAGTTCTTCATCGGAGTATCTAACTTTTTCTTCGGCCATAATAGTAGGTGTTTTTTAGTTGTAAATTTAAATATTAATGTGTAGAGACGTGATTAACCACGTCTCTACAGGGTTAAAAATTATATTTTCGATATACGGATAAGGGTGCTTGTTTGTTCGTCAATTTCGATATTAATTGCATCCGAAGGCATATTTTCTTTGCCAAGAATTTGGAGGCTATCGGTAAGTGTTTGAGAACAAATGTATTCCTTAAAGTTACTTAATGCGCCGCTTATCTCGGGAATTTGTACAATCTCAATCTTGATTTTGTCGGTAACGTCGAATCCGCTGTCTTTGCGCATATTCTGAATGCGGTTGATAAGTTCGCGGGCGTAGCCTTCGTCTTTGAGTTCGGGAGTGATGTTTATGTCTAATGCCACTGTTATGCGGCCTTCGCTTGCAACTAGACGTCCGTGAATATCCTCAGAGGTGATT
>JAFYFR010000128.1 GCA_017543645.1 Bacteroidales bacterium | reverse complement strand
TGCACAAAATGGAAGCCCGGTTACCGTAAAAGGTAAAGTAGTAGACGAAACCAATAGTCCTTTGATTGGTGCCACCGTTTCGGTAAAAGGCACAAGCAACGGCACTATTACCGACCTCGACGGAAATTTTGAACTTTCCGCCACATCCGACGCTGTTATAGTGTTCACCTTTGTCAGCTACCTTTCCAAAGAGGTGGAGGTTAACGACAATGGCGACCTCGGAACTATTGTTATGGAAGAAGATTCCAAAGCTCTCGAACAAGTAGTTGTAATCGGCTACGGTACACAAAAGAAGGTTGACCTTACCGGTTCGGTGGCCATCGTGGATGCCGAGGAAATGAAAAAGGTGTCGAAATCAAACATCTCGTCGATGCTCGAAGGCAAAGTGGCTGGCGTGCAGATTACATCCGACGGTCAGCCCGGTGCCGACCCGAATGTACGTATCCGCGGTATCGGTTCGTTTGGCAGCACCGCACCTTTATATGTAATAGACGGTGTGCCTATGGGTACAACCATCCGCGATTTCTCGCCCAACGACATTGAGACAATCCAGATTCTTAAAGACGCATCCGCAGCGGCCATCTACGGTAGCCGTGCTGCCAACGGCGTGGTTATCATTACCACAAAGCAGGGCAAGCAGAATCAGCCTTTGAGGGTGGATTACAGCGGTTATTTCGGTTTCGACAAGGTTAACAAGAATGTGTACAAGGTGATGGATACCGAGGCTTTTACTTGGTACATTCATCAGGCTACCGATAACGCCGGCACTCCTCTCGACAATATGCAGGGCTACAACCCTTATTCTGAGCATTACTTTCTTAAACCCGAAAACTACCGCAACACCGACTGGTTTGATGAGGTTTTCAAAACAGGAACACGTCAAAACCACAACGTAAACCTTTCGGGCGGAAGCGTCAAGTCTACCTACAATATTGGTCTCGACTTTTTTGACCAGAAAGGCGTTGTTGAGGGAACAGGTCCTAACTATAAGCGTTACACCGTGCGTGTCAACAACACCATGGACGTTAAGTTCATCAAACTCAAAACAGGTATTGTTTACTCTCATTCCGACCAGAACGATATGTTCATGTCAAACGGCAACGAGTTTATCCAAGGTTTGAGTGCCGACCAAGGCAACCTTATGCAGTCTATACTCACAATGCAGCCCACTATTCCGGCTATCGACAACAATTCATGGGTTCTTGACGGTATCTATTCCGGTGCGGCAGCATTCCCCTACGATGCTTACGGCTACGGCGTTTATGATGCCAAGCTCAACGGCGAAATTGCTCAGTCTAACCCTCTTGTACTCAACAATATTATCGACCGCACTTATCAGGTAGACCGAGTTGTGGGTACAGCAAGTGCAAATGTCGACCTCTTTGGAATGTTCAACCAGATGTTCAACAACCACAAACTCTCTTATAACATCAACCTCTCTTACAGCAAAACATACGCTAAGGATTATGTTTGGATTCCCACATGGTTTCAGAGCGACAAAATCAAGCACACCGCAGCCGACGCCCGTCTCGATGAGGGCTACCGTCAGAACACCGACGCACTTATCGAAAACACCATCAACTACGAAGGCACATTTGGCGAAAAGAACCACTTGAACATTGTTGTTGGTCAGACCTACGAATCTGAGTTCTACCACAATCTTGCTGCATGGGGCTACAACTACGCTACTCCTATATATCTTCAAATTAGCAATGCCGCCGAACGCGACGCTTCTTCTTACGAAGGCGAACACACTCTGGCTTCTTATATCGGACGTTTAACATACGATTTCGACAGCAAATACCTCTTGCAAGCCACTGTTCGCCGCGACGGTAGCTCACGCCTTTCGAGCGACGACCGTTGGGGTTGGTTCCCCTCTGTTTCGCTTGGTTGGAGATTAGACCGCGAGGATTTCTTCCCTGTTAGCGACCAAATTGTAAACCTTCTCAAATTCCGTGGCAGCTACGGTATTCTTGGTAACGAAAATATCGGCAACTACCGTTATATGGAAACTATGAACCGCAACAATTTTGCATATTCTTTTGGCGGCAACATTGTTTACGGCTCGGCTGTATCTTCGTTTGTTAACACTCAGATTGCTTGGGAAAAGAAAAAATCTACCAGCGTAGGTTTCGACCTCGGTATGTTCGGCAACCAGTTTGAGTTTACTTTTGAATGGTACAAAAATGTTTCGTCAGATCTTCTCTACGAAGTTCCTGTGCCCGTTACTGCAGGCGTAAGCAATACCACTGTAACTATGAACGCTGCCGAAATGGAGAACACTGGTTTTGAATGGAGCGCAGCTTATCACAACAGCAAACACCAAATCAAATACGATATTGCTGTCAACGCCTCCACTCTTAAAAACAAAGTGGTTTCGCTTGGCTTTGGTCAGGGCGACTACCTCACAGGCGACTATATGACCAACATCGGCGAGGAACTTGGTCGTTTCTACGGTTACAAATATCTCGGCTTGATAGAGAATCAGGAGCAACTCGACGCTTGGAACAAATACGCTGTTGACAATGGCAAAACAGAATATCAGAAAGGTGCCCGCGTTGGCGACTGCCTCTACGAAGACCTCAACAAAGACGGCGAAATCACCGATGCCGACCGTGAAATTCTCGGATCGGGTATGCCCAAGCTAAGTTTCGGTATCAGCGCTAAGGCTGAATGGAAAGGTATCGACCTTACAGTATCCACATTCGGCGCGCTCGGCTACAATGTTACCGACTATATTTACAACACTCTTACAAGTTGCTACGGTGTTGGCAACAAAGACCCCAAGGTGCTGTCCGACAGTTATCCCAACGTTTACTATTCGGCTTCTGAGGCTGGACACACTCCCTACGCTTGGAACGACCTTTTCAGCAAACGCAAAATACAGAACGCCGACTATTGGAAAATCGCCAACATTGAACTCGGCTACAACTTCAACGACGACTGGTTCAACGGTTTTGTAACTAACGTTAGAGCCTACGTATCGGGTCAGAACATTGCTACTTTCAGCCACTACAAAGGCTACAATGTCGACTACGCTCCGGGTACGTTCACTCCCGGCTTTAACTACTGTTCGTTCCCCACTCCGCGTACAATAATGTTCGGCTTACAATGTTCTTTCTAAATGTTTAACATCTTTAATATTAGATTATTATGAAAATTCAAAATATAGCGTTGGCCGGACTTATAGTACTCACCGGCTTGACATCATGCGAGGACAACCTCGACCTCGTGAACCCAAACCAGCAGACCACTGCCGATTTTGGGAAAAAACCTTCTGATCTTGAAGAAACTGTTATCGCCTGTTACAACCGTATACGTATTGAAGGTACGTATGCACGTGTTGGCTACCTCTTGGACGTAGTGGCTGGCGACGAGGTTAACTCATACTCCGACAACGACTGGTGGAGGCCTTACGACTATCTTAACGCCTCGCAGGTGGTTACCAACGACGACAGTCCTATCCACTGGATTATGCGCGATTTTTATTACACCATCAACACTTGCAACCAGTTGCTGTTTTATGTTGAAAATTCAGGCCTTGATGCCAATAGCAAAGACTATAAACGTGTCAAGGGTCAGGGTTTGTTTATCCGCGCCCTTTCGTACTACGAGCTTGCTTGCTACTATCAGGATATACCACTGATTACCGACTATAATGCCGTATCTATCAACGACCTTATGGCCAAAACCAACTCGCAGGACGAAATATTTGACCAAGTGGAAAAAGACCTTAAAGAGGCTATGGAACTTCTTCCCTCGCGAGATGAAGGTGGCGAATGGGCAAGCGGACGTGCCACTTGCGGCGCAGCTGCTGGATATTACGCACGTGCTTTAATGTTCCGTCACAAATATGCCGAGGCTCTCGTGGTTCTCAAAGATATTATCAACGGTAAATATGGTCATTACCAACTCAACGCCGATTATGGCGACAATTTCCGCTCTACTGTTGAAAATTCTCCCGAATCGCTTTGGGAAGTTCAGTTCCTCGATTACGGCGTGGGTGGATCGGATATGGAGTGGACTGCTGCCAACAACACTAAGTCGTCTACCCAAGGTCAGGCTCTCGAAACCGTATTTGGCAATGGCGACATTCTTGGCTGGAACGACCTCGCCGCTACTCCTTGGCTCTATCAAACATTCAAGAGTCAAACTACCAAAAACGGAACTGTTGACCCACGTCTTTATTGGACTTTGATTTCTTACGAAGACGATTACAACACAATGAATGGTTTTGAAAACAAGGCGTTTACCGTAAAATACAATAAGCATGTAACCACTGGAACTCGCAAAGGCATTTCTGTTGCAAAACACACCACAGCTCGCGAAAACATTTATGCACAGGTGGCTGCCGCAGGTCTTTCGTGCGGTGTAAATCTCCGCTTGATGCGTTACTCCGACGTATTGCTTCGTGCCGCTGAATGTGAAAACGAGATTTCTGGTCCTACTGCGCAGGCTATCGGTTGGATTAATCAGGTTCGCTCTCGTGCAGGACTTGAAAATTTAAAAGTTGAGGATTTTGCTAATGCCGACGCACTATTTGAGCAGATTGCCAATGTTGAGCGTCCCACCGAATTTGGCTGCGAACACGGCCGTATGCAAGATATTATCCGTTGGGGATGGCTCTACAACGAAGGTCGCAAGGCTCAGCTCCGCAAACACGGTTGCACATATTGGAACAACGATGCAAAAGTTGGCGTTCTTCCCGATTCTCCCGAAAGTGCCGACGACGACCCGTTTTCTCACTGGGCACCCGGACACGAGTATCTGCCTATCACTACATTCAATATGAATGCAAACTCTAACCTCAAAGGCAACTCAGCCAACCGTGGCGAGGAAGCCGCTCATAATTTAAACGTTCATCCTATTGTCAAAGGAATAGGCGTTCAATAAAATTTTAAACAAAGTTTTTTAAATTGAATTATTATGAAAAACAATAGAATATTATCAGCGGCATTTGTAGCATCAAGTATTGCCGCAGTTAGCCTAACAGGCTGTTACAAAGGCGAACTATATGATATAGAAGTACCTGGCTGGACACAGGAT
>JAFYFR010000127.1 GCA_017543645.1 Bacteroidales bacterium | reverse complement strand
GTGCTGGGGCGGCGGTGATTATAGGCGTTTTGAGTGAGGGGAACAGCCGGCGGGGCACACGTTTTGGCTGTCTTCGCACTATGGATGCCTTAAACGTGCGCCCGACATACACGACACCGCACTAAACTCGCCTTAAACATGCGCCCGACATACACGACACCGCACTAAACTCGCCTTAAACATGTGCCCGACATACACGACACCGCACTAAACTCGCCTTAAACATGTGCCCGACATACACGACATTAGTGCAAACCCTACATAATCATATACCATTTTATCACATCGTTAGTTAACAGACTTATTATTTGGGTGTTTTATAACTATAATATTATGCTATTATTGACTACAAAGCAAATATTTATGTATATCATTTCGCTAATGATGCTTTACAATGGTGAATGTTAACGTGTTACTTACACTGAGGATGAGAAAAAAAATGCGTTTTTATTAAAAAAATAGTGAAATTATTGTTGTAGCAAATAAATTATTTGTTACCTTTGGTGCATTGTTTCTTACATTTATTAATTTAAACATGAAATCAATAGTAGAATTCAATCAGTCGAATGTTGCGTTAAGCTCTTTGCGCAACGAACTGCTCTCCGAGCTTGTAACAAGGCTCGAGCAGGCTGGCACAGTTGCCAAGGATGAAACCACATTGAAAATGCTCAAGGAGCTGAAGTCGAAGTACAAGGCGTTTGTCTCCGCCAAGACCAAGGAGAAGACCAACACCACCACCGCCACCGGGTCGCAGTATCTCGACACGCTAAAGAAGCGTTACGCCGTGATAAGCTCGCTGCTCGCCGCGGGCAAGAATAGCGGAGTGAAAGAGAAGGAGGAGGCGTCGGCGGCCATCTACTCGAGGTTTTCGGGCGTGAGCAACGTTTTTGCCCTCAAGAGCGAGGCCACGGCGCGGATGGAGAAGGAGATAGCCTCGCTCAAGCAGGTAGACCCCAAGCACTTTGTGGCGTTGGGCGCCGACACCTACCTTGCCGAGATAGAGGGCATGGTGGCAGAGTACAAGAACACGGTGATGTCGCGCACCGACATTAAGAGCGACAAGACCAAGTCGGTGGAGGCCGCCCGAGCCGACCTCGTTGCGGCTCTGCAGAACCTGATAGTGGCTGTCAAGTGCGCCCAGAAGTGCCTCGGCGGTGCCGAAAACGAGCTTGTCAAGGCGTTTAACACCATATTTGCCGAGATAGCCACTGTGCAGAAGAAGACTTCCAAAAAGAAAGCCGCCGCTTAGCGCGGCGGCCTGTGGGGTAGGGGGGATGCCTGAGGAGGCGGTTAGTTTGTCTTGTACTCGTACTTGATTTTGGCTAAGTCCTCGTTGGCCTTGGTGATTTTGGCGGCGAGGGTGGCCTTAAATGCGGCTACCTTTTCGCGCACCCCTTCGTTGCCCGAGGCTATTATCTGGCAGGCGAGTATGGCGGCGTTTTTGGCGGCGTTTACGCCCACGGTTGCCACAGGTATGCCGGGAGGCATCTGGATGATGGACAGCATCGAGTCCCAAGCCTCCATGCCCATCTGTGTGCGTATCGGCACGCCTATCACCGGCAGCACGGTCTGCGCGGCTATTACTCCGGGAAGGTGCGCCGCGCCTCCTGCCGCCGCTATTATTACCTTGATGCCGCGGGGTTCGGCGTCGCGGGCAAACTGCGTTACAAGCTCGGGCGTGCGGTGCGCCGACAGCGCGTTGATCTCAAACGGTATCTGCATATCGTTGAGAAACTTGGCGGCGTCCTCCATAACGGGCATATCCGATGTGCTGCCCATTATTATACTTACTAAAGGTGTCATTTTGTTTTTAGTGTTAAATACGTGTAATAATTATTTTTATATAATTTTAACTAAAAATTATCGATAAAACAGCATTTTATTCCGTAATGCTGATTAAATTTGCCGCAAATTTTTTAAATAACCTGCGACAATGAACCATCCAATAACGGTCAAAGATAAGCAATTTATCCTTAGCATTAGCAACGATGAGATACAAAAATCTATCCAAAAAGTTGCCGACCAGATTAACCGCGACTACGAGGGCAAGGAAATCTTCTTTGTAGGTGTGCTTAACGGTGTTTTTATGTACGCCGCCGACCTGATGAAAAGAATCACCGTCCCCTGCCAGATAAGCTTCGCCAAGGTGGCCTCGTACGAGGGCACGCAGTCAACGGGCAAGGTAAAGCAGCTTATCGGTATGCCCGAGGGCATCGAAGGCCGCCACGTGGTGATTTTAGAAGATATTGTGGACACGGGCTTTACCATGCGCGAAATTCTAAAACAGCTGCAGGCCCTCCGTCCCGCCGACATAAAGATTGCAACCCTGCTATTCAAACCTGACTCATTTAAAGAAACTTACACTGTAGACTACCGCGCCATGGAGATACCCAACGCCTTTATCGTTGGCTACGGGCTCGACTACGACGGCTACGGCCGCAACCTCCCCGACATCTACACCGTGGTCTAATTGTGAATTATGAATTATGCATTATGAATTATGAATTGTGAATTATGAATTATGCATTATGAATTAAATTAAAACTAAAATATACAAAAATGAAAAAGATGTTGAATATTGCAATTTTTGGCGCGCCGGGCGTCGGCAAAGGCACACAATCGGCTTTTATTGAGAAAAAGTACAAACTCGTTCACCTTTCTACGGGCGACATCCTCCGCGAGGAGATTGCCAAGGAGAGCAACTTAGGCAAGATGGCCAAGTCGTACATGGACAAGGGACAGCTCATCCCCGACGACGTTATCATCGACATCCTTGAGAAAAAGGTTGACGAAAACATCAAATCAGAAGGAATACTTTACGACGGATTTCCCCGCACGGTAAACCAGGCTAAGGCATTAGACAAGATGTTCGCCAAAAAGGGCATCAAGCTCGACTCGTTTCTCTGCCTCACTGCCGACCACGACACTCTTGTTAAGCGGCTTATCAACCGCGCCAAAGACTCTGGCCGCAGCGACGACGCCGACGTTAACGTTATCGAAAACCGCATAAAGGTTTACAACGAATCCACGCTGCCCGTGGCCGACTTCTACAAGAAGGAAGGCAAATGCGTAGAGATCAACGGCATCGGCAAGGTGGAGGAGATTTTCGACAACATCTGTCACGAAATCGACAAGGTAAAATAGCATGAAGTTAGACGAAACCGACTATAAAATTTTAGCTGCCCTTCAGGACGACGGCTCCCTTACCAACAAGGAGCTGTCGCGGAAGGTGCACCTATCGCCCACACCGGTATTCGAGCGCGTAAAGAAGCTCGAGGATGAGGGCTACATAAAGAAATACACCGCCGTGCTCGACGTGGACAAGCTCGAGTGCGGATTTATGGCCATCTGCAACATCAAGCTCAAGCAGCACACCTACGAGAACGCCACCACGTTTATGAACGCCGTCCAGGATATTCCCGAGATAGGGGAGTGCTACAATGTTTCGGGCGACTACGACTTTACGATGAAAATCTACGTCTCGTCGATGAAGGCCTACCAGCAGTTTGTGATGAAGATACTCGGCGAGCTCGACTGCATAGGCGGCCTGAGCAGCTCGTTTATCATGGGCGTGGTTAAGAACGAGTACAAAGTGCCGATTAGGTGAGAGTTTCACCATTATCTTTCCAACCAGTGTTTGCGCTCCTTGGCGTCGAGCTTTTCGATGGCGTAGCGCAGCGTGGTGCGCGACATCCGGCTGTGGTTGTCTTCTAAAAACTCGCGCAGGATGTCCTTTGAGCAGACGCTGCCTACCTCGCGGAGCATCCATCCTACGGCTTTCTGCATGAGGTCGTGCCTGTCGCCAAGGTGCAGGAGCGCCTGCCGGAGGGCTATCTCGGGATGCCCCTCGCGCGTGGTGCTCCAGGTAAACACCATTGAGATGCGTCTTTGCCAGAGGTTCGCGCTGTGCGAAAAACGTTCCACAATGGCCTCCTTCTCCATCTGGCTGACCGATGATTCCAAAAAATACCATCTGCCTAATAGCTTGGGCGCGGAGAGGTCTACGAGGTCCCAGTTGTTGCAGTAGGTGGAGTTGTCGAGGTATGCCTGCATAATCAGGTCGCGCTGTGTCATACGGTCGATGTCGCTGGCAAATCCCTTCCTGGGTATTAGTTTTAAGAACTGCTCTACCATAATCATGAATCCGCAGAACCTGATTTCGTGATACGGATGCCTGAGCAGCGTTTCTATTTCGTTGAGAGGCACATCTTTGTAATACTTTTTCACAAATTCTCTCGATTGCGGGTTCTTCAGCCCCAAGAACTGGTCGCCCTCGCCGTATTCGCCCTTGCCGGTCTTGAAAAACCGCATCAGGTTCTTCATCTGTTCCTCGTCTTTGAGGGCTGTCATCTCGTCTATTATCTTTTCGCAGATAGACATGGTGTAATGTTTTTTGTGGGTTTGTTAAAACATAATCATGCAGATAATCATTCCGAAGAAGAACACAGCCATTATTCCCGAGATTATCTTGGAGGTCTGTTTCTTCTGGTTCTTCACTCGGGCGTATTCCTTCGCAAAGTCGTTAAGATAGCCTTTTACGTCGGGGTATCCGCTGAACCTTTTCTCTATTTTGCTAATAAGCGCGTCGATTTCCAAGCGGATTCCGGCGTCGGGCTGTTTGTCCTTGCCGTACATAAAGCGCATATAGGCGCTTATGGCAACGAATACGAATCCGAGGTAGAGCTGAGTGTCGCTTGTGGAGGCGTAGATGTTGTAGCCAATGAACACAAGTCCCGCGAGTCCGAAACCTATCGGCAGATAGTTTGTGAGCCCTGCTCCGAGGTTTTTCGGAAAATCGTTTTTGTAGCAGACTAATTCGTTTTCTAAGCTGCAGCTGAGCTGCTGAAAATCCAATTTGTTGCTTTGCATAATCTTAAAGTTAATTTGATAATAGAAACTCAGCCGTTGTTTAGCCCATGTTGATGAAAGCAAGCGGGATGCAGAGCGCGGCAAGCATAATGGCTGTGCAGATGGCTATAGTTGTGCGGTTGGTCTTACGTTTTTTCTCATAGAGCGATAGCAGGTCGGAAAACTGACCCATGAACTTCTTGGCCTCGGGGTGGTTGCCGTAGAGCGTCGACACCTGCCTCATATATTTCTGATAATCGTGTAGGGCTGTGTAGTACCTTTGGTCGGAGCTGCTGACCGGCGATTTTTTTACCACGGCCAATCCTGCCAATGCCAAAACAAAAAACGCTGCTGCGGCATAGAGGTACAGGGGATTTCCGTTTCCGCCATTTTGCACCGATGATGCAAAACCGAGGCACGCCGCGCACAAAAACAGCGCTATCAGTCCGAAATAGTGTTTTAGCATGTCGCCGAATCCCGGGTTGGGAGTGCTTTTGAGGTCGTTGATGCTGAGGTTGATTTCGTTAACCAAGTTGTTGATATTAAGAGCCGAGTCGGCATGCTCGTGTAGGACGTGTCCGCACGAAGGGCATATATTGCTAATCAGGGGGAACGGCGCACCGCAGTCGGGACAGTTTTTGATATTGTGCCTTTCGATGTCGGTATTGAGGTTTTCCTGTTCGATAATTTCAGCCTCAGTGCCTGATATGATAGCTGACGTATCAGCTTGAGTGCCGGTGTTTAATGCTCCTCCGCAAAACAGGCAGCTGTTAGAGATTAGCGGTGTCTGTGCTCCGCAGTGAGGACAGTGGCAGAGTTCTTCTTTTGAATATGATTTGAGCCGCTCGTTGAGGGCAAGGTTCAGGTAGTCGTTGATTTCCTGTTCCGTGATGCCTTCCTGCAGGGCTGCTTTTACTATGGTCTGACGTTCTACAAATGTCAGCTCCCTGTCTTTCAACGCGGCTTTGGTTAGCAGCGATATTCTTTGTGATATGGGCATAGGTGATAATTTTTTTGTAAAGATAATGATAAAGTGTAAACGGCGGATATTATTCTATGATTTTTTTTCACAAGGGCAGTCCTAATCCCCTTTTTCTCGGAATCAAAGAGTCGGTCTTTCTTTTGGATAATCCAAAAAAACATCCTATATTTGCCAAAGCTTTTTTGAACAGCATTCATCCTCTGCGGCATCAACTACAACAAAGCCACATCAAAGCACGAGGTGGAGATGGAGGTGATAGACTGACAAGAGCATTAATCGAAATCATTACACATGGACACATTTATAAATACTATTATAAAATCAAGCACCTGCGGCGATGGTGTCAGAATTATCGCCCAGAAAATTATCGACGGTGTCCGCATTACCGCTGACGAGGCCCTCGCGCTGTACCAGTCGGCTCCGCTCGGACTGTTGGGCATGTTGGCGTTCGTGGTTAAGCAGCGCAAGACCGGCAGTAATGTGTTTTTCAACCGCAATTTCCACATCGAGCCTACCAACGTGTGCGTCAACAACTGCCGTTTCTGCAGCTACAAGAAGCCCAAGGGCGACCCGCAGGCGTGGGAGCTGCCTTTCGACGAAATTATCCATCAGGTAAGGCGTTACCGCGACAGCCGCGCCACCGAGTGCCACATAGTAGGAGGGGTGCATCCCGACCGCGATATTGATTATTATTGCAACCTTATCCGCGAGGTAAAGAATGTCATCCCCGGCATTGTGGTAAAGGCTTTCACCGCCGTGGAGATTGAATATATGGTTAACAAGGCGGGGCTCTCGCTCCGCGACGGTCTGCAGAAGCTTAAAGACGCCGGCCTTGAGTCTATTCCGGGCGGCGGCGCGGAGATTTTTGACGAGGGGCTCAGGGCGCGGATATGCCCCGAGAAAACCAAGTCGGACAAGTGGCTCGAAATACACCGCACCGCCCACCGGCTCGGCATCTCCACCAACGCCACCATGCTTTACGGACATTTGGAGACATACGCGCAGCGCGTTGACCATCTCAGCCGCCTGCGCGCCCTGCAGGACGAGACCCACGGTTTCTCCGCCTTTATCCCCCTGAAATACCGCCACGAAAACAATTCGATGAGCAGTATCGGCGAGGTGCCGCTTACCGAGGACCTGAGAAACTACGCCGTGTCGCGTATCTTCTTAGACAACTTCCCCCATATCAAGGCTTACTGGGTGATGAGCGGGCTTGAGACCACACGCCTCGCCCTCCAGTGGGGTGCCGACGACATCGACGGCACCGTTAACGACAGCACCCGTATCTACACCATGGCGGGCGTGGAGGGCAGGCCTGTGATGACGGTGGAGCAGATTGTGGAGCTAATCAGGTCTGAGCACCTTGTTCCCGTGGAGCGCGACACCTTTTATAATATAGTAAAGAAGTACGATGATTGATTATAATATAATAAAGGTGTACGATGATTGAGTTATGCAGTCTGGCGTCGGGCAGCAACGGCAACTGCTACTACATAGGCAACGAGACCGACGCCGTCTTGGTAGACGGAGGAATCTCAAACCGCAGGTTTGTGGAGCGCGCGGAGGCGGCGGGCATCGACCGTGGAAAAATCCGCGCCGTGTTTGTATCGCACGAGCATTTCGACCATGTGCAGGGCGTTAAGGTTATTGCCAAACATCTCGGCGTGCCGGTATATTTTAATTACGCCACCTACAACGGGCTTACCAAAAAACGCCGCCCCTTGGACGTGAGGTACTTCGACGGCTCAGAGGCTGTGGAGGTAGCCCCTTCGATAACTGTCTATCCTTTTAGAAAGCACCACGACGCCGCCGACCCTTTCAGCTTTGTGGTGGGCGTTTCGGGACACAACGTGGGCGTTATCACCGACATCGGCATCGCCGACGGGGAGTGCGTGCGGAGGTTCTCGTCCTGCGACGCCGTATTCCTGGAGATGAACTACGACCCCGTGATGCTCCGCGACGGCAGCTATCCCCAGTATCTTAAGACGAGAATCGACTCCGAGTTAGGACATCTCTCTAACGGACAGGCTATAGAGCTTATCGAACGCCACGCCTCGCCTTCGCTCACGCACATCATAGCCTCGCACATATCTGCCGAAAACAATTCGCGCGAGCTTTTGGAGTCGCTCCTGCAGCCGCTTGCGCAGCGTTACGTGGTGGAACTCGCGCCCCGTTTTGCCGCCGGCACCCTCCATCTCATAACAAAGTGAAAAAAATGTAAAAAAAATGCAAAAAATATTTGTTGTTATTAATTTTTTGTTTTTTATTTGCAAACGAATCTGAACAGACGATTAACATTCAAATACACGTTCTTTGTTTTGAAATAATTTTTGCATTTTATATTGATACATATTTTGCCTAATTTCATATTTATTATTTTAAAACAAAATCTCTAACCAAACGACACGTGTTACTCTGACTTTATCACTTAATTTGTATCTACAGCTGTATTTGTGTTTTTTATTTAACCTTCATTTTTAAATCAGTATTGTTGATCAAACGATAAACCAAGGCTGGAGCATATCCGGTCTGTGAGATTATTGTGTTTAACAATTAAAATGTTTTGAAAAGGATAGCAGAAACAGACGAGAGCAAAGGCAGCACATTTATAGTGGAACTACCGGCGTTTTGGCAGGCGGGACTATTGCGTACCCTTGTGGTTTGACCGGTATTTTTATGCGCTGCTATTGATTACAAACCAGAGATTTATTTAAAGATTTAATAAATAAAAAAGATGAAATTGAACAATATATTAGTAAAATTTACAGCATTGGTGATTGTGCTTGCCGGAATAATTATTCCCAACAGCGCATTGGCACAGAGCATCAGTGCTTCGGGAACCGTTTTTGACGAGAACGGCGATCCCGCCATCGGTGCCACCATACAGGTAAAAGGCACTACCAACGGTACTATCACCGACTTCGACGGCAAGTTTGAAATAAACTGCAGTACCGGCGATGTAATTGTCGTGTCATTTATCGGATATGTTCAGCAGGAATTGCCGGCAGCCAGCGGCATGAAAATAACCCTCGTGCCCGACATGGTTGGAACCGAAGAGGTTGTGGTTGTGGGCTACGGCGTTCAGAAAAAGAAACTCACCACAGGCGCATCGGTACAGGTAGGCAGCGACGACATCGCCCGCCTCAATGCCAACGACGCTTTCGGCGCGCTGCAGAGCCAGTCGCCCGGTGTCAATATCACACAGAACTCAGGACAGCCCGGCGACGGCTACAAGGTTACAATCCGCGGCCTCGGCACTACTGGTTCTGCCACACCTTTGTATGTAGTAGACGGCGTTGCCGGCGCTAACATCGAGGCACTCGACCCTAACGACATAGAGAGTATCGACGTGCTTAAGGATGCCGCCTCGGCAGCAATCTACGGCGCGCGCGCAGCCAACGGCGTTATCCTCGTTACCACCAAGCACGGCAAGATAGGCAAAGCCCGCGTTACTTACGACGGATACTACGGTATCCAGAACGCTGTTACCAACGGCGTGAGGTCTCTTAACGCCAAGGAGTACATGGAGATTCTTAACAAGTCGTACGAAACAGCGGGCAGCCCTCTTGAGGATTACGAGAACCAGCTCCCCAAACAGTACAAGCAGATTATGGACGGCACTTGGAACGGTTCCGACTGGTTTTATGAGTCGCTTGACAAGAACGCTCCCGTGCAGAACCACTCGGTGGGCGTAAGCGGCGGCTCCGAGATGTCGCGCTACGCGTTGGGCTTCTCGTATTTCAGCCAGGACGGTACTATAGGCAAGCCCGCCACTCCCCACTACGACCGTATCACCGTGCGCGCCAACTCCGACTATTCTGTCCTAAAGAAAGGAAAGCGCGACATTATCAAGCTCGGTGAAAACATCACCTACACCATCACCAACCAGAAAGGTATGAACCTCGGCGGCATCTACGGTAACAATATCCGCAACTTGCTCTCCACCACTCCTCTTTTGCCCACATACAACGCCATCGGCGAGCTTTATCTCTACGACGACATTGAGAACGACAAATGGGTGTTCGACGACCGCGCCAACCCCTTGGCTTCGATCAGCGAGCATAAGAACAAGAACACACGCAGCAACCGTCTGCAGTTCAACGCATTTCTCGAGGTTTCGCCCATAGAGGGTCTCAAGCTCCGTAGCAGCGCAGGTTTCCACACTTCGCAGAGCGACTTCCGTCAGGCTAAGGCGGCTAAACGCTGGAACGCCGACAACATGGACTCCAAAGACTATGTTCAGCAGCGTCAGAACTACAACTACCGCTGGACTTGGGAAAACACCGCCAACTACGTGTTCGACATCAGCAAGCACAATATCGACATTCTCGTTGGTCAGAGCCTTGAGAAATGGGGCTACGGATGCTCTCTCGACGTTACCAACGCTTACAGCAGATTCCCCGGTTCTTACGACCACGCTTACATCAGCAACACCGAGGCTGTTTCGGCAGACTACACCTCTATCAGCGGCTCTCCCAACACAATTGGCGCGCTTTCGTCGGTGTTCGGACGTGTTAACTACAACTTCCGCGAAACTTACATGGCATCTCTCATCATGCGTGCCGACGGTTCTTCTAACTTTGCCAAAGGACACCGTTGGGGCTACTTCCCGTCAGTGTCGGCCGGATGGGTTCTCACTAACGAGAATTTTGCCCAGGGGCTCAAAGGTATAGTCGACTTCCTCAAGCTCCGCGGCAGCTGGGGTCAGAACGGTAACGCTTCTATATCTAACTTCCAATACTTAGCTACTGTTTCGTTCAGCCGCCAGTACTACTACGACGACAAGAGCACTCCTTCCACTGGCGCATATCCCGACATTATTCCTAACGAGGATGTTTCCTGGGAGACTTCCGAGCAGCTCGACTTAGGTTTCGACGCAAGATTCTTCCGTTCAAGACTCACATTCACATTCGACTGGTACAAGAAAACCACCAAGGACTGGCTCGTAGTGGCTCCCTCGCTTACATCGTACGGCGCAGGCGCTCCTTATATCAACGGCGGCGACGTGGTAAACAAAGGTGTAGAGTTTGCCCTGACATGGAAGGACAAAATCAAAGATTTCAAATACTCTGTAGGCGTCAACGCTTCTAAGAACAAGAACGAAGTTACCCGTATTGCCAACGAGGAACGCATTATCCACGGCCCCAAATCGGTTATCGCAGAAAACACCGAAGAGCTTTACCGTGTGCAGGTTGGCTACGCCATGGGTTATTTCTGGGGCTACAAGACAGCCGGCGTATTCCAGAACCAGCAGCAGGTTGACAAGTGGATTGCCGACGGCAAACCCTACTTGCAGGAGGAAGGCACTCTCCAGCCCGGCGACCTTATCTTCGTTGACACCAACAAGGACGGCGAAATCAACGAGCACGACAAGTGCGAAATCGGCGACCCGCATCCCGACTGGACTATGGGCGTTAACATCTCAATGTCGTACAAAGGTTTCGACCTCACAGTCAACGGCTACGGACATTTCGGACAGCAGGTAGCCCTCTGCTACCGCGACTTCTCTAACAAGCCCAAGAGCAACTACACCAACGACGCGCTTACCAAATACTGGGACGGCGAAGGCTCTACCAACAAGTATCCCCGCTTCACCGACGGCAAGAACACCAACTTCAAGGAGATTTCGGATATGTGGCTCGAGAACGCCGACTTTTTCAAAATCTCCAACCTCACATTCGGATACGACTTCAAGACCATTTGGAAAAGAGCTCCGTTTGAGAAATGCCGTCTCTATTTCACTGCTCAGAACCTTGCCACATTCACCAAATATCCCGGTATGGATCCCGAGGTTGGTTACGGCGGCGGCTCAAGCTGGGCTTCTGGCGTAGATTTGGGTTACTATCCCAATCCTCAGACAGTTATGGGTGGTATTAATTTAACATTTTAATCATTAGACAATCATGAAGATTTATAAATATATTGCAGTGGCCGCTACCGCTATTGCGTTTACCGGTTGCGACGATTTTCTTGACACTGAAAGCTATACAAAAAAAACTACCGCCACATTCCCCAAAACCGATGGCGATATTGAAATGCTCCTTACCGGCAGCTACGCTGTTATGAACTCCAACTGCAACTCCAAAACCGAGGAAGTGCCGTTTATGGTGTTCGACATAGCGAGCGACGACCGTCTTGGCGGAGGCAGCACATCTAACCGTGGCGCACAGAGTGCCGACCGTCTTCTCAGACGCGACAACAAATGGATGGAGGTAACTTGGGACTACCGCTACCGCGGAATCTACAATACCAACACTATTCTGGAACTTGTTGACAATGTGGAGTCGTGGCCGAACGAGGAGCGCAAAGGCCAGCTGCTCGGCGAGGCTCACTTCCTTCGCGCGTACTATTATTTCAACCTTGTGCAGCTGTTCGGCGAATGTCCGATGCCTTTGAAAATGGCTGCGGAGAACCTGCCTAAGTCATCTGCCGACGAGATTTACGCGCAGATAGCCACCGACCTCAAGGCTGCTATTGAAATGATGCCGTCTACCAAATATTCTGTAGCTACAGGATGCACCCATGCAAGCAAGTGGGCTGCCGAGGCTCTTATGGCACGTGTGTTCTTGTTCTACACAGGCTACTATCAGAAATCAGACCTGCCTACCGTCGACGGCTCGTCTATTTCTAAACAACAGGTGATAACTTGGCTGGAGGACTGTATAAACAACAGCGGTCATGGTTTGCTCGACGACCAGCGCAGCCTCTGGCCTTATACATACGAAAACACCAAGAAGGCTTACAAATATATGGATGGTGTTGATGCTGTGTGGGCTACCGACAACAACAAGGAGGTGATTTTCGCTCTTGCATTCGGCAACTACAGCTCTGGCGACTTGTACAGCAACCGTATCATCGAATGGTACGACCTCCGCAAGACCGGCAACTCCGGCAAGGAGTCTTATCCTTTTGTTGCCACCGGATATTCCAACGGCCCTGTTAACCGCGGACTCTGGGACGACTGGGCTAACGACCCCGACTACGCTGGCGACTACCGCCGCGAGGGTTCTATCTGCGACCGCAAGGTGGAGCTCCCCGACTACGAGGGCGACCCGTCTAAGGAGGTTGAAAACAGCAACCTTTTCGCCAAGAAATATGCCGGCACCGGCGCTATTGCTCCCGACGGCACCATTTACAGGTCGTATGCCGTATACTTCGGCGCCGACAACCACGACCACCGCGGACACACGCAGAACCTTATCCTTATCCGTTTTGCCGACGTGCTGCTCATGCACTCCGAGCTTACCGAAACTCCCGACGGCATGAACAAGGTTCGCGAGCGCGCCAAACTTCCTGCTCTCGCTTACTCGCTCGACAACCTTATCAAAGAGCGCCGTTACGAGCTCTGCTTTGAGGGCGTCCGCTGGAACGACCTCCGCCGCTGGCACAAGGTTGACGTGATTATGCAGAGCCAGATAGGCCAGGAAATCGGAAACCGCAAGTACACCGACAAATACGTGGACTTCACCGGTGAGAACTCGTTTATGAAACGCTACGAGGCTACTGGCGGATTCTTCAACATTCCCGAGGCTCAGATTATCCTTTCTAACGGTGTCCTCACTCAGAACAGAGGCTGGGAAGATGATGCCGGCTCGTGGACAAAACTGCCGTACAGTACGCTTTAATTATTATTATATTCAATTTTGATTTTTTGTTATCCTCTCTGCCTGCCGGTGATGATTGGTTGCCGGCAGTTTTTTTTTGCATTTTTATGCGGCTCGATAATATTATTTTGTTTATTGCGTTATTTATGTGTAGTTCATATTAAAAAGTTTAGTTTAAATATTTACGCCTTTGCCGTGCAGAGGCGTATTTTTTTTTATGTATATTTGTGGCGTTAATTTAAATAGTATTTCATCCGTGAACACAATATCAACTGTAGTAAGTTATTTAAAACCGTTTAAAAAATACGCGTTTCTCAATGTGCTGCTCAATTCGCTCAGCACTATTTTCTCGCTTTTCAGCATGGCTATGATTATCCCGTTTTTGGACATGCTCTTTTCCGACACCGACAAGGTGGTGCCATATCCGGGCGATTTCAGTTTCAGCTACGATTGTATAAGCCATGCCAAAGACTATCTCGACTATTTTCTTTACCATGTGATAGTTACCGATGGGAAACTCACCGCGCTTATGTACATCGGGCTCTTTGTGATTATCGGCGCGTTTTTCAAAAACTTTTTCGGATACATGGGCTCGTTCTACATGGCGCCTATCAGCAACGGCACGGTGATGAACTTCCAGCGCAAAATCTATTACAAGATACTCGAACTGCCGCTGAGGTATTTTTCGGAATCCAAAAAAGGCGACATCCTCAGCCGTTTTACCAGCGACGTGCAGGAAATCAGGGCGAGCATTTCGGGTAGTTTGGATATGCTTTTCAAAGATCCTATCCAGATTGTGCTTTACCTCGGAACGCTTATCTACACAAGTTGGGAACTGACCCTCGGCGTACTCGTGGTTCTGCCTATTATAGCCTTGCTGATAGGACGCTTGGGCAAGAGCCTCAAATCATCGTCGGGACTTGGTCAGGCAGCTGCCGGTGAGATGCTCACTGTTATGGAAGAGACTCTCGGCGGATTGCGGATTGTCAAGGCGTTTATTGCCGAGGGCAAGATGAAAGAGCGTTTTGAGCGTATCAACAGCAAGATTTACCGTCTGCAGAACAAGGTGAGCCGCAAGCACTCGCTATCGTCGCCGTTGAGCGAATTTCTTGGTATAGCAGTGTTTACCGTGGTGCTTGTGGGCGGCGGTTATCTGATTCTCGAAGGCAAGGGGACATTCTCCTCGTCGGAATTTATTTTCTTCCTCGCAGTGTTCTCGCAGCTGCTCAATCCTTCCAAGGACCTCGCCCGCACTTTCAACACTATTCAGAAAGGTATGGCGTCGCTCGACCGTGTTAACAAGATTCTCAACGAGACAATGCACGTGCCGGAAAAAGAAACCCCAGTGCGCATCAGCGATTTTAAGCAGAGTATTGAGTTCCGCAATGTATCGTTCAAATACACAGAGAAATACGTTCTCCGCAATATCAACCTCAAAATCGAAAAAGGCAAGACCGTGGCTCTTGTGGGTCAGAGCGGAAGCGGAAAGTCCACACTTGTAGACCTCCTGCCGCGTTTCTGGGACATCGAGGAGGGCGAAATCCTTATCGACGGTGTGAACATCAAGGATTACAAGCTCACCGACCTGCGCTCGCTCATGGGCAACGTAAATCAGGAGTCGATTCTCTTTAACGACACTATCCGCAACAATATAGCCTTCGGTGTGGAGAACGCCACCGACCAAGAGGTTACAGCCGCTGCCGCTATCGCCAACGCCGTGGAGTTTATCGACGAGAAACCCGAAAAGTACGAAACCGGGGTAGGGGACAGAGGTTCGAAACTTTCGGGCGGACAGCGTCAGCGCATCAGCATTGCCCGCGCCGTGTTGAAGAATCCTCCCATCCTTATTCTCGACGAGGCCACTTCGGCATTGGACACCGAAAGCGAGCGTCTTGTGCAGGATGCCCTTTCCAAGCTTATGAAAAACCGCACTTCCATAGTTATAGCCCACCGCCTCTCCACCGTTAAGGATGCCGACGAAATCTGCGTGCTCAACGACGGTGAGATTATAGAGCGCGGCACTCACGAGCAGCTGATGGAAAAGAACGGAGCTTACCGCCGTCTGTGCGACCTGCAGATGTTTTAATAATTTTAAAATCTGAATATGAACAGATTACGGCATACATTACTATATATCGTTGAGAAAAAAACGTTGCTGTTGTGTATTTGGTCGGCGTTTCTGTTCAGAATGATTGCCGTGTTTTTTTCGCAGGGCATAACATTCGGCTACGAGCATTTCGTCTATTTGGAAAACGCCCAGCGGCTGCTCACGGGTCAGGTGTCATTTACTGATTTTCTTTATGGCGACGACAATTCGTTTGTGGAACACGGATACAGCCTTTTGTATCTCGGTGTCAACTGGTTGGTGCTGTATGTGGGAGAGTTTTTCGGCATTTTCGACCCTCGGAGCAAGATGTTTATCATCCGGCTTGTGCACGCCCTGGCGTCGTTGCTCACGGTGTACTATTCGTACCGCATATCGCGCACATTCTCAACCAGAAAAGTAGGACTTGCAGTTGGTCTTACCGTTGCGTTGCTTTGGATTCAGCCGTTTATCAGTGTAAGAAACTTTGCCGAAAATGTCAGCGCGATACTCCTTCTCGCGGGTTTTTACCGTTTGGCTAAATACAACCGCCTGCAGTTCAAGTTTGCCGATGATTTGTTCACAGGTTTCCTGATGGCAATAGGCTTTTCGCTCTCGTACCACTCGGGCATATTTATTATAGGTGTGTTTCTCAGCATGATAATCCGTGGCACTCACAAGCGGGCATTCTACTTTCTGCTCGGCGCGTTGGTGTCGGTACTGGCGTTTGAAGGGTTTGTGGGCACGATTATTTATCACGAACCGTTTTACAACCTGACCGAGTACATTCAGTACGTAGCCTCGGGACGGCTAAGCAGCACAGGTGCGAGCAACTATTATATCTACCTGTCGCTCCTGTTGTTGGTGTTCCTATTTCCGTGGGGAGTGGTGGCGTTTTACGGATTCTTGCGTTCGTGGCGCAAGTACTTCATGCTGTTTTTCCCAGTAACGTTTTATATCATAGTGCATTACCTTATTCCTTACAAAGAGGAGCGGTTTATACTCAACATTCTGCCATTTTATCTGATACTTGTGGTGGCGGGCTTGAACAATTTGAAGCGCAATTCGGAGTTTGTGTCTAAGCACACGGTGTTGTCGCGCTGGGTGGTGCTGTCGTTTGTGATAGTGAACATACCGCTTTTGGCAATAGCCTCCACCGCCTATATGCGCAAGCCTCAGGTTGAGTCGATGCTCTTTCTCTCCAAATACCGTCAGTCGGTAAGCTCTATCTATATCGATGACCCGGGACACACATCGTCGAAGTCGTTTCCGCTTTTTTATTTCGGTGGTAAGCTCACACAGTATATTTACAACTATCAGCCCGAGCCTGACAGCTCCATTGTAAATTCCTATAACAGCAGCAGCGAAGGTGTCCGGCATCTTTTCAGCCGCGATTTCTTTGTGGGCAAGAGCGACTCACTGATTCCAAGCTACGTGTTTTTCTATGGCGACTACGACCTTAGGCAGCGTACCGAGGCCGTCCAGAGCATATTTCCCAATCTGACATTCGTACAGAAGGTTAACCCCAGCATCTGCGACCGCACGATACAGTATTTTAACGAGGGCAACATCAATCTTCCCGTCTACATATACAGCACTGCAGGCGAATGACTGTGCTCAGGGGGCGGTTTTCAAAAAAAAATCAATTGGCAGCAAAAAAAACGGAAAAAAATTTTTCCGCTATTTCAATTATTTATACCTTTGCCCTCCGAATCAGAAATACAAACTTATTTAAAAAATATAAAAGGATATGATTATAGTACCTATCAAAGAAGGCGAAAACATTGAAAGAGCCCTCAAAAAATTTAAAAGAAAATTTGAAAAAACCGGCGTAGTAAAAGAGCTCAGAGATCGTCAGGCTTTCACAAAATTCTCTGTACGCAGAAGAGAGCAGCTTCTCAAAGCCATTTACATTCAGAAACTTCAAAGAGAGCAGGAAGACATTTAGTAGAGATTTTTTATCTTTATTAAAAAAAAATCAAATTTCTTCTTGACAAATACCGATATTATTTGTAAATTTAGATATCGGTTTCTTTAGAGAAACAAATAAACCTAAAGAACTGTAAAATAGTTTAATAGGTTCATTTGTTTTTTTATATATATAGATATTGACATGGAAGAACTCGTTATCAGCGAATTTGCGGAGTACCTCGCCTACCAACGGCGATACAGCGCGCACACTATCAAAGGTTACACCACCGACCTGAACATACTGTCGCGCTATCTTCGTGGGCTTGACCCTTCGGTGAGCCTCGTAGAAGCAGGCACGCGTCAGTTGCGCGGCTGGCTCGTGGAGCTCAAACGCACCGGCGAGGCGGTTACGAGTATCAACCGCAAGCTCTCCACCATGAGGAGTTTTTATCATTATCTATTATATAAAGGTGTGGTAAAGCACAATCCAGTGTCGCGGCTACAGAATCTCAGCAAGCCACGCCGCCTTCCCGAGTTTGTTCCCGACTACAAAATGCAGCAGCTTTTGGATTCCGACGACTATTACCTCAACGACAAGGACGGCGAGCGCAACCGGATGATTATAGAATTATTCTACGACACCGGAATGAGGTGCGGCGAGCTTATCGCGCTAAAATGCAGCGATGTGGACTTCAACCGTTGCGTAATCACAGTACACGGCAAGGGCGGAAAAACACGACAAGTGCCCATTACTGAAACATTGTGCCGCCGATTACGTACATTTGTTACCATGGGAGACGCACCGCTCTTCACCACAGACAAGGGGCGGCCGCTATACTCCCGGTTAGTGTACAACATAGTACACCGTTATTTGGAACTTACACAGTCGGTTCACCAGAGCAGCCCGCATACACTAAGGCACACTTTCGCCACCAGTATGCTCAACAACGGAGCCGACCTCAACGCAATAAAAGAACTTTTGGGGCATGCCAACCTATCTGCTACGCAGATATACACGCACGTCTCATACGATAAATTAAACAAAGTTTATAAACAAGCCCACCCCCGGGCATAAAAAAAGATTTAGGAGGACAAAATATGAACGTAAAAATCGAAGCTATCCACTTCAATCCCGACAGCAAGTTGGAAGAATTCATCACCGAAAAAGTAGGCAAACTATCTCAAGTAGCCGACGACATCATCAAGGCAGAGGTTTTCTTGTCGTTAGAGCGTTCGCAAAGCAAGAATTACGACAGCAAGACAGCCAAAATCCGTATCGAGGTGCCGGGCAGCGCAATTTTTGCAGAAAAAAAATCCAAATCATTTGAAGAGTCAATTGACACTGGCTTAGAGGCTTTGCGCGTCCAGCTGTTAAAACGGAAAGAAAAACAGAAATAAAAATAAAAAAAAATGAATAATTTTTTTGGAGATACGAAAAAAGCATTTACCTTTGCACCGTCAAAAACGAAACAGATTATTGACGACGGTCTTCAAAAAAATTATTTGTTTGCCGGTGTAGCTCAGTTGGCCAGAGCAGCTGATTTGTAATCAGCTGGTCGGGGGTTCGAATCCCTCCACCGGCTCGCAGAAAAATCTGTTAGGGGAGTTTCCAGAGCGGTCAAATGGGACAGACTGTAAATCTGCTGGCTACGCCTTCGGTGGTTCGAATCCATCACTCCCCACGAAATTAAGCGGGAATAGCTCAGTTGGTAGAGCGACAGCCTTCCAAGCTGTAGGTCGCGGGTTCGAGCCTCGTTTCCCGCTCATTATCAACAATTAGCCGAAGTAGCTCAGTGGTAGAGCACTTCCTTGGTAAGGAAGGGGTCATG
>JAFYFR010000019.1 GCA_017543645.1 Bacteroidales bacterium | reverse complement strand
CGTTTCGACGAAGTGCAAAAACTCGTCAACGACCCCGACGCTATGTCGGATATGAAACGCTATGTGGCTCTCAACAAAGAGTTTAAAGAACTTGAACCGCTTATACATACATACGAAGAGTACAAAACCGTGCTCGCCAACATTGATGAGGCAAAAGAGATTCTCAAAACCGAAACCGACGAAGAAATGCGTCTGATGGCAAAAGAGGAACTCGATTCGCTCACCGAAAGTCTTCCCGCCCGCGAGGAGGAGATTAAAATTATGCTCCTTCCCAAAGAGGCTGAGGACGACAAAAACGCCATTGTGGAAATCCGTGGCGGTACAGGTGGCGACGAGGCTGCTATCTTTGCCGGCGACCTCTACCGTATGTACACCAAATATTGCGAAAAACGCCGTTGGAAAATCGAAGTGTCGCGCTTTACCGAAGGCACTATGGGCGGCTACAAAGAGATTGTGTTTACAGTTTCGTCGAGCAACGAGGGCGTTTACGGTATCCTCAAATACGAATCGGGCGTTCACCGCGTGCAGCGTGTGCCGCAAACCGAAACTCAGGGACGTATCCACACCTCGGCAGCATCGGTTGTGGTATTGCCTGAAGCCGGTGAGTTTGATATCGAACTCAATCCCGCCGACATCCGCAAAGATACCTACTGCTCGTCGGGTCCCGGTGGTCAGAGCGTAAACACCACATACTCTGCCATCCGTCTTACCCACATTCCCACAGGTTTGGTGGTAACGTGTCAAGATGAGAAATCGCAAATCAAAAACCTTGAGGCGGCTATGAAGGAACTCCGCAGCAGACTTTACGCCATCGAATACCAAAAATATTTGGACAAAGTATCGTCGCAGCGCAAAACTATGGTGTCTACCGGCGACCGTAGCGCAAAAATCCGCACCTACAACTATCCGCAGAGCCGTGTTACCGACCACCGTATCAACCTCACGCTCTACAACCTGCCCGTGGTAATGGACGGCGAAATCGATGAACTTATCGAAAAACTGCAAATTGCCGAAAATGCAGAACGCTTAAAAGCAAGCGGATTCGACGAGTAATATTTTTTGTTTTTTTTTAATAAAATTGGTAACATTTTTGTTAAATAACATCTTTGTAAAACAAACAACAAACGTAAAGAGATGAACTACCGCGACATTTATAATAAGATTCAGAAAAAAAACTCTTTTCTTTGTGTTGGTCTTGATACCGACCTCAGCAAAGTTCCCGACTGTATTCTTAAAGAAAAAGACCCGATTTTTGAGTTCAACAAACGCATTATCGACGCTACTCAACAATATGCAGTGGCTTACAAGCCCAATACGGCTTTTTACGAAGCAATGGGTACCGAAGGTTGGCGAGCCCTTCAAAAAACCGCTGAATATATTAAAAAGGAGTATCCAGGCATTTTCCTTATTGCTGACTGCAAGCGTGGCGACATTGGCAACACATCTAAAATGTATGCCCGCACATTTTTTGAGCAGATGCCTTTCGATGCGGTAACGGTTTCTCCTTACATGGGTCGCGATGCGGTAACGCCTTATCTCGAATACAACGGCAAATGGGTTATTATCCTTGCACTCACTTCAAACCCGAGCGCATCTGATTTTCAAGTTATTCAAGAAAAAGAATCCAACGAATATATATTTGAAAAGACCCTTAAATACGGTCAACTTTGGGGTTCGCAAGATCAGATAATGTTTGTATGCGGTGCCACACAGGCTTACAAGTTCCAACAGGTAAGAAAAATTGCCAAAAACAACTTCCTTCTTGTCCCCGGCATTGGCGCACAAGGTGGCAGCCTCGAAGACGTGGCATTTTACGGTATGAACGAGAGTTGCGGTTTGCTTGTAAACTCATCTCGTCAAATTATCTACGCAAGCAATGGCGAAGACTTTGCCGAAAAAGCCGCCGAACAATGCGAACAATTGCAGATTACAATGAAAAAAATGCTCGAAGATAACAAGGCCTCGCAACGCAGATAGCGCACGAGCCGGTATTTTCGAAAGGGATTTAATAATTGTTTTTTTCAAAGCGGCACGCCTTATGGTGTTCCGCTTTTTTAGTTAGCATAAACCGTATCCACAACCACCGTGCAGGCGGCAAAATATCCTGCGGCGTTGTTTGATATGTTTGAGTGGAGGTTTCCGTGTGCTTCGTCGAAATAGCCGCCGCACCATTTGGTTTCGGAGAGTAGCGAGCGGAGAAACAGTTCGTAGTTGTGGTCAATGGAGTATTTTTTTTCTACCACCAACGTGCCTTGTGGAAAGTAGGTTTTTTCGTTTTTGGGGGCGAATAGCTGGCTTACGTCCATTGATGTGAGCGAGTAGTAGTAGAGCCGCGCCTTGGTCTCTTTTGGGTCTTGATTTGTGTAACCTTCAACATTGCTCCAGTCCAAGTCGATAGTGTACATTGCGGGATTGGAAGCCACGAAACTTTCTGCCACATGGTTGATGCTCATCATTCCGTCCTCTCTTTTTGAGAACGATATTTTTTCAGGAGGAGTTACTGGCAGCATCGCACTTTCGGCGGTGTATGATTTTGTACCAATTTTTACGTTGAGGTAATAAATATTTCCTGCGATACCAACGAATTGTTCGTTAGATACATACGTGCCTCTATTTAAAGTATCTTCTTCATAGTAGTACGAGTTGCCGTTAGTTGCGTTTACCGCCACTTTCGCGCCCGAAACCGGAACTCTCTGGGCTATGTGGTAACCTGCAATCGAAGATATGTATACCACTTGGCGTTTGCCTTCGTTGGTTATCATGCCTTCAATTACAAATATGGTGTCTTTGTTGGCATCAAGGTAAAAATCGTACTTGTGTACGCAACTCTGCATAAAAAAGGCGCAGAATACCGTTGCTATGATTACTAATATGTGCGCAGCGGTTTTCTGTGCCATTTTGCCAGAAGTTTTAATTAAAAGTCTTCGATAGACTCGGAGAACGAGTTGGTGATTTCCGATTCCAATGTTTCGTTTGACCCAGCGTCTTCGTTGCAGTCGGCGTTGGCGTTGTATCCAGCCGGAGCTTCAAACTTGTCGTCACGTGAGTACATCTGCGACAATACGGGGTCGTCGTAAACCTTTTTCATATAGATACCCCATGCGGGGAGAGCCATACGCGAGCCTTGTCCGAGTTCGCCGTTAGAAAATTGGATAGAACGTTCCTCGCCGCCAGCCCATACGCCTGTAACGAGTTTCGGGGTAATGCCCATAAACCATCCGTCGGCGCAGAGGTTGGTGGTTCCTGTTTTGCCGCCTATGTCGTTAGTTAGACCAAAATCGCGGCGCAAACGTCCGGCTGTACCCCCTTGGACAACGCCACGGAGCATCTCAACCATTTTGTAAGCTGTGGTTTCGTCGATTGCCTCCTGATGTTTGGCTGTGAATGATGCTATCTCGTTGCCGTTTTTGTCCTCAATTCTCAGCACCATCACGGGCGATGTGTACATACCTTTGTTGGCAAATCCGCAGTAGGCTGCCACCATCTCTTTCAGCTTGATTTCGCCTGCGCCCACGCAGATAGAGTACACAGGGTCGATGGGGGCGGTGATGCCGAGCATCCTTACCAATTTGATAACCTGTTCGGGTGAAGTCTGTTTCAATGCCCATGCCGAAATTTGGTTAAGCGATAATGCCAAACCTGTTTTAATTGTAATCATCTGATTATCTTTTGATGATGAGGAGTAACGCGGTGTGTATGTAGGCGGCTCTTGTCCGGCTGGCATTTCAAACGAGTAAGGCACGTTGGCAACCTTGTGACAGGGCTGGAATCCGTGCATCATAGCCATAGTGTAGATAAACGGTTTGAATGTGGAGCCTACCTGACGACGACCGAGCGAAACGTGGTCGTATTTGAAGAACTGGTAATTGATGCCGCCCACGTATGCGCGGACATATCCTGTGCCGGGTTCCATGCTCATCATGCCGCAGCGGATAAACGATTTGAAATATTTGATAGAGTCGAGCGGTGTCATTACAGTATCCTTGATTCCATGCCATGTGAACACGGTCATCTGTGTGGGCGTGTTAAACTCCTTCATTATTTCGAGAGAATCTTTTCCTGCCTTTACACCAAGGCGCCAGCGGTCGGTATGTTTTACGGCGGTGTTCATAATAGCGTCGATCTGTTTTTTGCTGAGTCGCCAGCTGAACGGAGGATTTTTCAGTTTTTTCATCTCCACACGGTTGAAAAGGTCTTGCACTGCGTCGTTTTTGGTTCCGCTAACGGTTTTGTAACCCTTGCCCATGTGCATCTCTACGGCTTCTTCGGCGTACTGCTGCATACGCGAGTTGATGGTAACGTAGATCCTCAAACCGTCGTTATATATATTATAAGGTGTGCCGTCGGGTTTCTGGTTTTTGTTACACCAGCCGTAAAGGGGATTGTCAATCCAGTTGGTAGAATCCTCGCGGAATGTTTCGTCCTGCCATTGCGCGTAGTTTTTGCGTTCGGGCTTTTTGGCGGTCATGGTAGTGCGGAGGTATTCGCGGAAATATGTGGCGTAACCTTCTATGTGTGTCTGCTGCGAGTAGTGGATTACAAGCTCAATGTTACGCAGCGAATCGTATTGGCTGTGCGACAGTTTTTTGTAGCCGTTTATTTTGTTAAGGTCGTCCTGATATTTTTCGATCTGAGCCAAAACAGTGTTGCGGCGGGCGACAGAGTTTTTGGGATTGCTCTTGGGACTGTATTTTGTAGGAGCCTTGAGCAGACCTACCAGCACCGAAGCCTCTTCGAGTTTCAGGTCGTTAGGATTTTTTGCAAAAAATATCTTCGAAGCCGACTGTATTCCGAATGCGTTATGGCCGAAACCTACTGTGTTGAGGTACATTACCATAATTTCGTCTTTGGTGTAACGTCGTTCTAATCTGAGAGCCGTTACCCATTCCTGAAGTTTCATCACCACCTTGCCGAGCAGACCCGACGGACGCTCGTGGTCGCGCATGTTGTAGAGGTTCTTGGCTAACTGCTGGCTTATGGTACTGCCGCCGCCCGATGCCGAGTGCCGTGTTACCAAGCCTTTGAACACGCGTAAAAGTGCCTGAAGGTCGATTCCCACATGGTCGTAGAACCTTACGTCCTCGGTGGCGAGCAATGCGTTTACCACGTTGGGCGAAACGTCCTGAAATTCAATTACCGTACGGTTTTCTTTGTAATACTTTCCTAAGAGAACTCCGTCTGACGAAATAACTTCCGAGGCGAGGTTGCTGCTCGGATTCTCTAATTCCTCAAACGATGGTATGTATCCTACTTTTTCGGACGAGATTAACGCCAAAAGTATTCCGGCTGCGATTGTGGGTATCAGGAAGCCCGCCCAGCACAGCCATACAATGATTCTTCGTGTCTTTTTTGTGAGTTTCATCTGTTTTTCCTTAATTAAATCAAACGCAAATATATAAAAAAATGAAAAATTGAAAAAAATTTGTCAGTACTTTGCAAATTTTGTTATTTTGCACCCGAATTTAATTGGCGTATTGTTTATACGCGGAACAGCCGTGTTAAAACTAAATATAAAAACTCAGATGGCAAAAAATTTAGTAATAGTGGAGTCTCCTGCAAAAGCAAAGACTATCAGTAAGTTGCTCGGTAGCGACTATCTTGTTAAACCAAGTTTCGGACACATTCGCGACCTCTCGAAAAAGAACTACGGCATCGACATCGAAAACCATTACATGCCGGTTTACGAAGTGGACGCCGAGAAAAAGCACGTGGTATCCGAGCTTCGCAAAGAGGTGAAAGCCGCCGACACCGTTTGGCTCGCATCCGATGAAGACCGTGAGGGGGAGGCCATTGCATGGCATCTCGCGGTGGTTTTGAAACTCCCGATAGAATCTACAAAGCGTATTGTTTTTCACGAAATAACTCAGAAAGCTATCCAAGATGCGGTAAAAAATCCCCGCACCATCGACATCAACCTTGTTAACGCTCAGCAGGCACGCCGTGTGCTCGACCGCCTTGTGGGTTTTGAGCTGAGCGAAGTGCTTTGGAAAAAAGTAAAGAGCGGCCTCTCCGCCGGACGAGTGCAGTCGGTGGCTGTGCGCCTGATTGTGGAGCGCGAAAGAGAGATTCTCGCATTCAAAGTTACCGACTTTTTCAGGGCGACGGCGCAGTTTGCAACTCCCAACGGCAGTTTCAAGGCCGAATACAATGGCAAGTTGGACAATCAGACCAATGCCGAGGAGTTTCTCAACAGCTGCAACGGCAGCGGATTCGCAGTAAAGAGCGTGGACGTGAAGCCCGGCAAGAAATCGCCCGCCCCGCCGTTCACCACCAGCACCCTACAGCAGGAGGCGAGCCGAAAGCTCGGTTTCTCGGTAAGTCAGACAATGGCATTGGCTCAGAGCCTCTACGAGGACGGCTTTATTACATATATGCGTACCGACAGCGTAAACCTCAGCTCTCTCGCAGTTAACGCCGCCAAAGATTTTATCGTTAAGGAGTATGGCGAGCAGTACAGCAAGCCCCGCGCTTTCAAGACTAAGGTAAAAGGCGCACAGGAGGCTCACGAGGCAATCCGTCCCACAACGATGCGCACTGTGGTAAGTCAGAAATACGACGAACAACGCCTTTATGATATAATATTCAAGCGTACAATCGCCAGCCAGATGAGCGACGCGGTTATCGAAAAAACTACTGCCGTAATAGAGGCTGACAAAAACAAAGCAGAGTTTGTAGCCACAGGCGAGGTTGTTAAGTTTGACGGATTCCTCAAAGTTTACCACGAGGGAACCGATGACGAGACTACCGCCGACAACCAACTTTTGCCGCCGTTGCAAAAGTCTCAGAACCTGAAACTTGACCAGATTGACGTGAACCAAAGGTTTACACGTCCTCCCGCCCGTTACACCGAGGCAAGCCTTGTTAAGCGTCTCGAGGAACTCGGCATCGGTCGTCCTTCTACATACGCGCCCATTATCACCACTATTATTAAAAGGGGATACGTCCAGAAAGAAGACCGCGAGGGTACTGAGCGTCCATACGTAAGCCTCGTGCTCAAAAACGGCAAAATCACCACCAAAACCAAAAAGGAGACCACAGGCTTTGAGAAAAACAAGCTTTTCTCATCGGACATTGCCATGGTGGTAACAGATTTCCTTTCAGAGCATTTTACCGATGTTATGGACTACAACTTTACCGCCTCGGTGGAGAAAGAGTTCGACGAAATAGCCGTAGGTAACCTCGAATGGTCAAAAATGATCGACTCGTTCTATACACCGTTCCATCAGACCACACGTAAGAGCATCGAGGAGGGCGAACGCAATACCGGCGAGCGCGTTCTCGGCGTTGACCCCAAAACCGGCAAGACTGTCCATGCCCGAATAGGACGTTTCGGCCCCATTATCCAGCTCGGCGACAAGGACGACAACCCCGTCTACGCTTCGCTAACCAAAGACCAGCATATCGAAAACCTCACTCTCGAAGATGCTCTCGCGCTTTTGAATAACGAGCAGGGCGGACGTCTGCTCGGCACCGACCCCGCATCCGGCAAAAACATCTACGCCCGTGTGGGACGCTTCGGGCCTATGGTCCAGCTCGGCGAAACCAACGACTCTCCCAAACCCAAATATGCAGCACTGCTCAAAGGTCAGAGTGTTGATACCATTACTTTAGATCAGGCTCTCAAACTCTTTGAACTACCGCGAGATCTGGGCGAGTACGAAGGTAAGAAAATCACTGTGGCAGTAGGACGTTTCGGACCTTTTATCAGTCATAATTCAAAGTTTATCTCTTTGAAAAAGACCGACAATCCCGTTACTATCACCTACGAGCGCGCCATCGAACTGATTATGGAAAAAGCCGAATCCGACAAGAAAAAACTCATCAAGGAGTTCTCTGCCGATTTCAAGATTGTGCGCGACCGTTGGAATCATCCTGCCATCTATTATAAGAAAAAATACTACAAGCTCGCCGCCACGGTAGATGCCGAATCGCTCACCGAGGAGGAGTGCATGGCCATAGTAGGCGGCCCGCAGGAAAAAGCTCCTGCCAAGAAAGCTCCAGCCAAGAAGTCCACAACCCGCAAATCCGCTACTGACAAAAAATAGCATTGCCAACCCTATTAAAACTACAGAATATGGTAAGAAAACTTTTAGCCGCAATAACAGCCATGTCGTTAATAACAACGGCATACGCCCAGCAAGATCCGCATTATAGCTTCTTCATGTTTAACCAGGTGAGCTACAATCCGGCATACAGCGGCACCGAAGGCATGATCAACGCCGTTGCCATCAATCGCAACCAGTGGACAGGCCTCGAAGGTGCGCCAAAGACCACCGTGATGTGCGTGGATATGCCCATCAACCCAATGGGTACGCAAGGCGGCTTAGGTGTTACCATACTCAACGACAAAATAGGTTTTGAAAACAACTTTTCGGCAAAAATTGCGTATGCCTATCATATAAAGGTAGGCGCAGGAATACTCGCAATAGGTGCAGACGGAGGATTGTACAACAAAACCATCAACGGCGACTGGCAGTTCCCCGACGAGGCTGAACAGATATTCAACGGCAAATGCCGAAAGATGACATTCGACCTCGGTGGCGGCCTCTGCTATACGACCGGGGGACTCACTTTGGGGTTGTCGTCGACACATTTGCTCGAGCCCGAGCTCGATTTTTCCGAAGACGGAAAATCTTATCTGGCAAGACACTATTATTTTACTGGTGCGTACAATATACCGCTGGCAAATTCGTTATTTGACTTGACACCGCAACTGATTTTGATGTCGGACGGAAACACATTGCAAGCCGACATAAATCTTAACTTTTTATACAATAAAAAGTTTTTTGGCGGCGTTACTTATAGAAACGAAGACGCTCTTTCAGTATTGGCAGGTCTTACAATTATGGGAGATTTCAAAGTAGGAATGGCTTACGAATTTGGAATATCCAAGCTGCGGAAAACAAACGCAGGGTCGTTTGAAGTGATGATCGGATACAGTTTCATGCCAGAACGAAGCAAACCGGCTCAGAAAGTAAGAAGCGTAAGATATCTGTAGAGCCATACAGTTAAAAGAATTTATATCAGCAAAATAAAAGGTATTATGAAAAAGGTATTATTAGTTGCAGCATCAGGAATGTTGATACTAAGCAGCTGCAGCAGCGGTTTAAACGGTGAACTGACAGGTGCCCCCAACAGGCCGGTGGCCAACACCGAAGCCGACCCCTACGGAATGGTTTTCATCCCTCAGGGCAGCTTCACAATGGGTCCAAACGATCAGGACGTGCCGTTCGCACTTACAGCCCAGTCGAAAACTGTTACGGTTGACCCTTTCTGGATGGACGACACCGAAATCACCAACAACGAGTACCGTCAGTTCGTAGAGTGGGTAAGAGACTCTATTGCAATGCGCCTCTGCGTTATGGAAGGAGTAGGTGACAACGGCAAAGGCAACATCTTTATTTATCCTTACGATGAAGAACAGATTAACGAAGAAGAATACGACCCCACCAACAGTGAACACTGCTGGCTCAACTGGGAAAACCGCGACAAGGTTTGGCAGAAGGGCAAAAGTGATGAAGCTAAGAATATAGCCGCAACCGTACAGAAGTTGTTTCTTGTTAAAGAGGAGCGTTTCAACAAGCTTCAGGAAATTGACACCAGAAAGCTCATTTACGAATACCAGTGGGTAGACCTCAAACAGGCAGCCCTCAAACAAAACCGCTATATCTTCAACGAAGATTACTCTGGTGGTACATACGAAGGTACTGTTATCGACTCAAAAGGCAAGGAAGTTCGCATCAAAGACCGCAGTTCTTTTATAATGTCTGGCAAAATTCCTGTTTATCCCGACACTCTCGTTTGGATGAGCGACTACACATATTCTTACAACGAGCCTATGGCACGTAAATATTTCTGGCACCCTGCATTCGACAACTATCCCGTTGTAGGTGTAACCTGGCAGCAGGCTAACGCATTCTGCATCTGGCGTACAGACCTCCTCAATAACTACTACCGTCACAACCACCAGCCTATGGTAGAGCAGTACCGTCTCCCCACCGAGGCTGAATGGGAATACGCAGCACGCGGCGGCCTCGCACTCTCGATGTATCCTTGGGGCGGTCCTTACACAAGAAACTACTCCGGTTGCTTTATCGCCAACTTCAAACCTCTCCGCGGCCGCTACGCCGACGACGGTGCAGCAAGAACCATCGAAGTGGCATCATACGCTCCCAACGAGTACGGCCTCTACGACATGGCTGGCAACGTGGCTGAATGGACATCTAACGCATTTGACGAAAGCGCATACTCCTATACACACGACCTCAACCCCGACTACAGCTACAACGCACTCGCCGACGACCCGCCGGTATTGAAACGCAAAGTAATCCGCGGTGGTTCGTGGAAGGATGTAGGTTACTACCTCCAAGTGGGCACAAGAACTTACGAATATCAGGACACTGCTAAGAGCTACATCGGTTTCCGTTGCGTAAGATCTTACTTGGGACGCAGCACCATGGGCGAAGACTGGAACTAAGCATTATTCATAATACTGATAATAAAGTAGTACCGGATTTCGGTGAAAATAATCCAAATTTCCCGAAATCCGGTATGCTTTTATTGTATTTTAGAAAATTCGCTAAAAAAATTGATTTTATAAATTATTGGTACATACTTTGTTATAAAGCTAAAAACTGTTGGTTGAAAAAAAATGTTAAAAAAAACCTTAATAAAGTTTTATCGTAAACTAAAAATGCTTAATTTTAGCGAATAATTCTGTACCCTAATCTTGGTTATGGTGCGGAGCAAAAAATAGAAAATTTATAAACAATAATTAAATTATCTTAACTTAAAAAAACACATTATGGCAAAGAAAAAACCATTCAACCAGACTTTGGGCTGGAAAAAGTTCATCTCAATGCTTTATGGATTTGGCGCCTCTATCGTTATCGTCGGTGCGCTCTTCAAAATCCAGCACTATCCTGGCGCAGGCTTCATGCTTGGTTTCGGTCTTTTGACAGAGGCTGTGATCTTCTTCTTCTCTGCATTCGAACCGCTTCCTGCCGAGTATCACTGGCAGAACGTATATCCCGAGCTTTTGGAAGATCCCGAGGATTTCGCAGAAAAGAATCCCGAACTTAAAGCTGGCGGCGTAAAGAAAAACGCTCTCGTAGGCGCAGCTGCTCCTGCCACCGACGGCAAAGCTTTCGCTGAACTCAACAAGATGATTGAAGACTGCGCTGGCAAAAACGTATTCCAGAACCTCGGTCAGAATTTCCAGAAATTCAACGAGTCTATCGTTGACCTGAAAGACGTTTCTAACTCTGCCGCTGCTTCAAAAGATTTCGAGGCCAACCTCCGCACAGCTTCCGACAGCTTGAAATCAGCTTCTACTGCTTTCTCTGGTATCGGTTCTACAGTTGAAGATGTTAACAACGCTATGAGCAATGCACAGTCTGCATTCTCTAAGGCTGCCGACATCGACTTCACTGCTCTCGCCGACGGCAACAAACAATACAACCAGAGCATCAAGAGCCTGAACGGTAACATCGAGGCTATCAACCAAGTTTTCGAGCTCCAGCTTCAGGAAGTAGACTTCGAAGGCATGATTAAGGAACTCAAGGGTGCTGCTACTGGCGCTCAGACCTACTCTGCCGAAGTTAACAAACTCAGCAAAAACCTCGCCGCTCTTAACACTGTTTACGGCAATATGCTTACCGCTTTGAACGTAAAAATGGCGTAATTAAATTAAAGTATTTATTTAAATTAATATGTTAAATCCATTAAACCATAATACATTATGAGTGGAGGAGGAAAAGAAACCCCAAGGCAGAAAATGATCGGTATGATGTACCTGTTCTATACTGCCCTGTTGGCTTTGAACGTATCTGCCGAAATTCTTTCCGCATTCTCGTTAGTGGATGGTAGTCTTCGTAAAACCAACGAAATCACCGAAGACGCTATTGCCGCTACACAGAATGAGTTTGTGAAAGCAATGGTTAACGACTCAGTTGGAGTAGCACCTTATAAAGCTTTGGCAGACCAGGTTATTATCGAAGCCGACAAAGCATACAACGTAATACACCACTGGAAAGAGCAACTTGTATTCACACTTGAAGGAGTTGAAAATGAGCAACAGCTCCGCGAAATGCACGAGAACGACCAGACTTCGTATATTGGCGACCTCGTTACAAAAAAAGACGACAACAACGTAGGCGGTCAGTTATTTATTCAGGAAGAGCACTCCAAAGAGATTCAGCAGTCTCGCGAGGATTACCGCAACTTCCTTATCAGCATTGTTAACAAAGACACTGCAAGTAACGAGCAGGCTGTTAATGCCCGCGCAAGCCTTATCTCTCAGATTCAGCAGATGCTTTCTACTGAAAAGACTATGTCGCAAAACGGCGAAGGCGACTCTATTCCTTGGAACGTTGCCAACTTCGAGCATTTGCCCGCAGCCGGTGTGCTTGCCCTTATGACCAAAATGCAGGCCGACGTTAGAAACACCGAGGCTTCGATGCTCAGTCACCTTTTGGGTCAGATCGGTAAATCAGACATGAAGTTCAACGCCATCAAGGCCGTTGTTAACGCTCCGTCGAACTACGTGCTTCAGAACCAGCCTTTCAAGGCAGAGGTTTTCATCGCCGCATACGACTCTCTTACTAACCCCGATATGTTTTTGAGCAACGGTACTGCCCTCACTGTGGAAAAAGGTGTAGGTATCTACAACGGCAACACATCTACTATAGGTGTTCACCCCTGGGGCGGCGTTATCAAACTTAAAAACAAATCTACCGGTGAAGTTAAGGAATATCCTTTCAGCAGCACTTACGAAGTTGGTCAGCCCAGCGTATCTGTTTCGCCTACCAAAATGAACGTGTTCTACGTAGGTGTTGAAAATCCTGTAGAAATATCTGCATCAGGCGTACCTTCTGAGAAGGTTGTAGCTTCGCTCGCCGGCGCAGGTTCTATCCGCAAGGTAAGTGGTTCTAACTACATTGTTAACGTTAAGACTCCTGGTAGCGAGGTAACAATCAACTGCTCAGCTAACATCGACGGTACAACCAAAACTCTCGGCGGCAAGAAATTCCGTGTAAAACGAGTTCCTGACCCGAAACCGATGGTTGGTAACCTCAGTAGCGGTACTATCCCCAAGAACCAGCTTGTTAACAATGCCGTGATTGCCAAAATGGAAAACTTCGACTTCGACTTGAAGTTCTCCATTGTAAGTTTCACAGTAGGTGCCAATGTAAGAGGCTTCTATCAGGCTGAAAAAGGTACGACTGCTACACTTAACGGCAAACAGAAACAGTTGGTACAATCGCTTCCTGCTAATACCAAAGTGTTTATTGAGGATATTATCGCCCGTGGACCTGACGGTTCTACCCGTAACCTTGGTACTATGACATTTACTGTTAAGTAATGTCTGCGCCCTTTTGAAAAAAAGTGCGTTTGCAAACAATATTTTGTATTAAAAAGAGTTTTAATATAACATAGAAGTTCTATTAAAACTCTTTTTTAATTTGTAGCATTATGAAAAAAATACTGATTTTAACGGCTGTAGTAGCATCCCTGCAATGTTTTGAGGCACAGGAGGCCAAATCGCAGGTGCTTCTCGGACTTCCTTACGAAAAGATACACACCACCAACCGTCGTCCGGTTCCGTATCAGTTTGTAAGAGAAGCTGATGTAATGTGGTCGAAAATAATATGGCGGCAGATAGAGTTGACCGAACGCGCCAACCAGCACTTATATTTTCCCACAACGCCTCAGGACGGACGCATGAGTTTGATCGATGTCTTGATGGACGGTATTCACTCGCAAGGCCTTACTGCTTATATGGATAGCGGCGGCGATGAGTTCGCTCAGATTCTCACCGAACAGAAAATTTATGAAAACCTTGGTTCTTCGGTTCAAATCAACACCTATCTCGATGAAAACGAAAACGTTGTAGAAAAGATGGAAACTACGCCTTATTCAACATCAGATGTAAAAAGATACCAGCTTAAAGAACTTTGGTATTTCGATAAACAGCGTTCTGTACTTGAATGTAGAATTATAGGCTTGCTCGCCATCAGAGTTTTTCACAAAGAGGTAAACGGAGAGGTGGATCCTAACGAAACCCAGCAAAAGGTATTCTGGATTTACTATCCCGAAGCCCGTAAGCTTCTATCCAATGCCGAGTGTTTCAATCCTAAAAACGACGCTCAGAGGTTGAGCTTTGAAGATATTTTTGAAAAACGCTATTTCTCCAGCTATATCGTACAAGAATCTAATATGTACGACAACCGTGCTATTAATATGTACGCTATGGGTCAGGAGGCTCTTCTTGAGGCAGAAAGCATCAAGGAGCAGATTTTCAATTTTGAACAAGACCTTTGGGAATATTAGTTAAATCGAGTTCATGGTTATAGGCCGCAGATTACAGTTCTGCGGCTTTTTTTTGCGCCTACTTAAAAACTACCTTTGGCGTGTAGTTGAACTGTATGTTGTATGAGATCATAGGAAACACGCCGGGGAGCGACAATCCTGTGGCAAGGAACTGGTTTTCTTTTATCATGTTTGACGGCACTATATAGCTGCCTTCGGGTGTCTCTACTTTGTTGTACGATACCATTACAAAGTTTTCGCGGTTGTAGACGTTGTATACCGATAAGGTTACGGAGTGACGGATGTAGTTGCTGAGCGGTTTTTGAAAGTTGTATGCGATGGCTACGTTGAGCTTGTGGTACTTTCTTAGGCGGCTGTTGTTCCGTTCTCCGTAGTAGGGTATTTTGTAGTCCTGATAATAGTAGAATCCTATCGGGGCTGTGTACGGCGTGCCAGAGCTGAAGTTGAAATCCGACTTGAATGTTATGCGGTTGTTGATGGAGTACTGCATCATTACGTGGAGGTTGTGGGGAATGTTGTCGTTGGAAACATATTGCTTGTCCATAAGGTCGGGCGTGTATCGTCTGCTGTACGAATAAGCGTAGAAGCATTTAAACTTGAGGCTGCCTTTCTCTTTTTCTACAGCGATTTCCGCTCCCCGCGCTATCGACTGGCCGAGGTAGAAATCGCGCTCAATGGCTTCGTTTAGCAGCATATTGGCGTGCTGTCCGTATTCTGTGATGTTGTTGGAGTATTTGTAGTAGGTGCATAGCGTGTAGACAAGCTCGCGGGTGTTGTATGTGGCTGTTAAAGTGAGGCACTCGGACGATTGTGGCTTGAAATAGTTGCCGCTGGGTATCCACATGTCGAGCGTGGTGAATGGACTTATCGAGTTGGAAAGCATGTGGAGGTACTGGATGTTGTGTTCGATCGAAGCCTTGAATGTGGTTTTGACATTTGGCTTGAAAACTACGGCTATGCGCGGTTCGTAGTTGACAAATGTGTTGAAACGTTTGCCCGATGATATTTTTGTGGTGTCCCATATCATTTTTATTGGGTCGTAGTTGAAATATTTGGCTGGCCCGTAGTTGTTCCAGATGGTGATTCGCGAGCCGTATTTGATGGCTAACTTGTTGCCGATGGAGCTTTCCGCGCCTAAGTAAGCTGCTATGTTGTCGGCATTGCCCGAAACTATGCCTCTGTTGCCTTTTTCGTTGTTGATATACTGCGTTGCCGGGTCGAATGTGGTGTAAGTGTATTCGGCTCCGGTGCGGATGGTGTGGTTGGCTGAGATGTTGTACACAAAATCGGTTTTGATGCCGATGTTGCCAATCCTCGTTTTCCAGTAGCTCTCCTTGTTTTCGGATGTGAATAGAGTGTAGTTGTAATGCCCCAAGTAGATGTTGTTGTTGAAATAAAGCTTTGGCGACACAATCCTGTATTGGTGGATTGTGGCGGTGTTGTTTTGCCACGACACTGCGTAGTTGTTGTTGGTCTGGAGGTTGGAGTAGCGGTCGCTGCCACGGAAATATGATATGTACCAATGCTCTTTGGATGATGCTTTGAAATGTATTTTGGCGTGGATGTCGTAGAATTTGTTCTTGCCCTTGAACTCCATTAGGTCGGCAATCCATTTGATATTTGAGTTGCGAATGTCGGCGGTGGCGGTGATGTAGTCTTTTACAAGCGGAGTTTCTATTCGGTGCGAGTTTGTGAGTGGAGTGTACTCGCTGCTAATGATGATTTTGCCGCTGCTGCCGTCTTTGGTGTGAATGTCGGTGAAAGACGATAGCCGTCCGCCGTATTTTAGCGGGAAGTCCGACGTGTACACATTCAGCGAGTTGACCGCCTCGGGAGCCACTGCGGAGTAGAATCCGAACAAGTGCGACGGATGGAAAATCGGTGCTTCGTCGATGAGGATGAGGTTCTGGTCTTTGTAGCCTCCGCGCACATTGTAAAACGCCGAACCGTCGCTTTGCCGTGTGATACCGTGGTCGGTGGCGAGGATTCCTACGAGGTCGCCGCCCACTATCAGTCCCGAATATTTTGCAAAGTCGGCTGCCTTGAGCGTGGAGCTCTTCTGTAGCGGCTCTTTAACATTGTTGGTGTTTTTGTCGGCGGAAACCGCGATTGCCTCTATCTGCGTGTCCATAGGGTCGAGGTCTTTGTCAATGACGGTGTTTTCGGCGAGGTTGATAGTAATGTATTCTCTCTTGTATCCGAGGTAGGAGTATGTTATGGTGTATTCTCCCTTTTTGAGCGGAAGCGTGTAATAGCCGTTGGTGTTGGAGAGCGTTCCCTCGGTGGGCGATGCCAAGATGGTGGCTCCGATGAGTATTTCGTGCGTCTGCGAGTCTCTTACGTATCCGCTTATGACGGCGTTTTTGGCTCGCTGTTCCGACTGGTGGGCGTTTGAAATGTTTTTTTTGCGGGGCTTGAGAATAATCTGTTTTTCTGCAATGATGTACGAAAACTCCAAGGTGGCCGATATTTGCGAAAGAATGTCGGTGAGTTTCTTGTTGCGCACCTTGATGTCGAGCTTTATCTGGTCGTCAACAAGTTGTGAGTTGTATACAAACATAAAGCCCGTCTGTTCGGTTATGTCGTCGAGGATAACCTTCAGCGGACTTTTTTTATACGATATGCTTATTTTGGCTGTGCTGTCGGCCTGAGCCTGAGTCTTATTTGGTAGCGCGGCTATTATTATTGCCGTGAATATCAGGTGCTTTAGTATTATTCTTAATATCTTTGCTGCCGGCATGAAGCTTTAATATTGCGTCATCTTTTTTTTGACGATGTAACCGCCTTGTGCGTTCTTGACTATATCGGTGTCGTCGAATGTCTGGTTGAGGACGCTGATGATTGATTCTAACTTCTGGTTGCTGAACGAACCTGAGATAGTGAGGTCTGCACACTCTTGGTCTTCAATACTGTAGGAGAATCCGTAAGCGTTGGCGAGCTGTTGCATAATGTCGCCGAGCTTGGTATTGTTAAACTTGAACTCTTTGAGTTTCCATGCTATGTTGTTGAAATTGTCAACAGTTTTAACTTCAAAACCAGCTTTGGGAGAGTATGTGAGCTCTTCGTCTTTGGTGATTTTCACCGATTTGTTGTCTTTTTTGGAAACAACCTCAACTACACCGGATGTAACGGTAACAGTGGTGGCTCCGGCTTTTTCGCAAACGTTGAACGAAGTGCCGTGTACAATAACTTTTACGCTTTGAGTGTTGATTTCGAAAGTGCGTTCGGGATTTTTTTCAACGTCGAAATACGCCTCGCCTTGGAGGTCTACGCTGAATTTACTTTTTGCGCTGTTGTCGCATACTATGGTGCTGTTGCGGTTGATGCTTATCTGTGTTGAGTGTTCTACGATGGTTTCCACAGGGGTGTTCTGTGCTGCGTATGTGGCAGTACCCTGTTTTTTGCCGTTGCTTATCACAAAAATGCTTGTGGCTAATATCACCACCAAGGCGGCGGCGATTTTGATGAGAAGGTCGAGCCGGAGTATTTTGGTTTTTCGCTTGAAACCCAATTGCGACGACAATTTGTCCCATTCGGCATCGGTGTCGATGTCGAGTAGCCTTGCGTCGGATATATCCGGTATCTCATATAGTTCTTCGTTGTTCATTTTAATTTGGTTTTTTTAAAAGTATTGGTATTAGTTTGTTTTACATATTTCATCTCACAATTATTAACACAAGTATAGGCTTTTACCCTAAATAATTTTTTAAGTTTTTTTCTCAATTCCGAAAATTTTTTTTCTCAGCAATTTGAGTGCAGTGGTGATGTGTGCTTCCACGGTCTTGATACTTATGCCGAGTTTCTCCGATATTTTCGGGTTTGTGAGTTTTTCGTAACGGCTTAGCATAAACACTGTCCGGCTTTTTTCGGGCATGTGCTTTAGCGTGTCCACCACTGCTGCTTCGAGCTCGCTTGCCACTATATCGTTGTCGGCGTATGTGTTTTCGCTTTCGTAGCTGGGCAGCGTTTCGTCGGTGGTGAATTTTTTATGGTCGCGCACATAGTTGATCGACAGGTTGCGCGCTATGCGGTAGAGCAGAGCTTTGAGGTTGCTGTCTTGCGGCAGTGTTTCGCGCTTTTCCCAAACCTTTACAAAACACCTGTGTGCAAGGTCTTTGGCTGTGTCGGTGTCCTGCACTATTTTTTTGCTGTATATTGTTATCGCTACAAAATTGTCTTTAAACAGTTTTTCAAATTCGCGTTCGCTTAGTTCCATTTCGGGTGAAGTTGTTTCCGCTGTAAAGTTAAGATTTTTTTATCAGAATTGCAAATTTTTTTTCGCTATGGTTGTAACTTTGCTGAGGATTGTGCGTCTTATGTGCAAAAATCAAAAACTCAAAACTATGAAAAAGATTATATCTATGATTGTTGCGGCTGTTATTATTAATATGTGCGCCGCTTTTGAAACCGCAGCTCAGGACAATGTGGGCGGTATCCTTATGGAGGCTAAGACAAATCTTGTTACCCGCAAGGCCGAACTTCTTTCGGGGCGTGCCGATTTCCAGACCCGTATCAATGAAATTCAGTCTCCATCTAACACAACCCAACTTGATAACGGACGTATTTCGGCTCTCGAGGCTGGAATCCGCGATATCGACTCTACTCTCCGAAAAATTGACATCGCAATTGAGGCAATTGACAACAGCGGATTGATCAACGATTTTTCTAACCGCGTGGAGCTTAACCGCAACGGAAATTCGGTGAAGATTTACAAACGTGTGGCTGGATCGTCGGTAACTGTTGAGGTCAACGGCGAAAGGATACTTAACGGCGACGGTTCGGGTTCGGTAGCTGGCAGCCACTTTGACGGAGTGTTTACAAACAAGCACCGCGAGTTCACAGGTCATCTTTCGGGATTATTCCTCGGTATCAACGGCCTGCTTAACAAGGACGGCAAGTACGAAGCTCCTGCCGATGCCCAGTATTTCTCGTTGAACGAGAGCCGCTCGTTGGACTTCTCTATATATTTCAACGACTTTGTTGTGCCTTTTTCAAAGAACTTCGGATTGGTAACGGGTTTTGCGCTGCAGATTAACCATTATTCGTTCCGTGAGCATTTCGACCTCGTGGTGGTAGACCATGTTGTTACCGCCGACTATGACCATACCGTTTCGGAGTATTTCAAACGCTTTAATTACAGAATTATGCACTTTAACATGCCTTTGGTGTTTGAATTTTCGACTGTGGGGCACAGAAAGTTCTTTTTTAACGCCGGTGTGATGGGCGGAATCCGTATTGGAAGCCGTACAAAGCAGATTTACCATGTGGAAGGTGACCGTAGGAAAGATACCAAGCGCGACCCGTTTGAGACCAATCTGTTCAAATACTCGTTTATTGGCGGCGTAGGCTACGGATGCGTTCAGGTGTTTGGCGAATACCAGCCTGTGCAGCTATTCAAGGAGGGACACGGCCCTGAATTGTATCCTTTTTCGTTGGGCGTGAAATGGGGTTTTTAAAATATTGAATTAATGACTGTAGCAGATTATAACAGATGCGTTGACCAATACGCTGACTTTGTGTTCAGGTTTCTGATGAAGTCTGTACATGACGAGGCTGCTGTTAAAGACCTTGTGCAGGATTCTTTTGAGAAACTATGGCGTGCGCACGGCGATTTGGACGCGCAAAAGGCAAAAGCTTACCTTTTCCGCTGTGCTTATAACGCTATGATTGACCATATCCGCAGGGACAGGCGCACATCTGATTTGGAACAGTCAGTAAATATTCCACAAAACGCTTTTAACCAATATACTGGAGTTCAAGAAATACTTCAACAAGCATTGCAGACAATGAAACCCGAGCAGAGGAGCGTGATTCTTTTGCGCGACATCCAAGGCTATCAGTATCAGGAAATTGCCGAAATCACTGGTTTGTCGCTTGCTCAGGTTAAGGTATATATTTTTAGGGGAAGGGTTTTCTTGAAACAGTATTTAGAAAAAACGGGTATTCGTTCACACGCAGATTTGGAGGAGTTGTCATGAAGATTAACAGCGAAAATATTGAGGCTTTGATTGTAGACTATTTCGACGGTGCGCTTAACGTTCTGCAGTCGTTGGAATTGGAACACGCCATTGCGCATAACGCCGCCTTCCGTCAGCTGTTTGACGAATACCGCTCGGCTATTGATGCTGAAATAGAGAAGAACGCTTCAATGACTATCGACCCCGAGTTTGCCGAGAAGTTGAAACACACTTCGGATTTCGATGATATGTCAACACCCTATTTCGACCGTCTCGCCGTGCTTGTTACTGAGGAGATTGCCACTAAATCGGAACGCGACGAATACTGCCGTTTGGTGCTAAACAACGATGTCAACCTATCTTCCGCAGTTTTGTATTCCAACTGTAAGATTCAAGATAACAAAGATTTACAATGTCCATATAAACAAACACTCAAACGCAGCCGAATCCGTCCGCTATGGTATGCTCTTGCAGCAGCGGCGGCGGTTTCGGCTTTTTTCTTTATGGCGAGGGTGTTTTATGCACCTCAATTCGACATCAAATCATCACAAATGTCGGGCGTGATTGCTTTGGAATTTAACAGTCGCGAAGTGTCTGAACCACAGTTGACCGATACTCCAAATATTATTATTACCGCTCAATCCACATCCCAGCAATTCACATCTCGGCAAATCAAGTATCAGCCAACCAATCAAAGTCTTGCAAATTCGGAAAAAACTGATATAGCACTTTCTGCTCATCAAGTTTTAAAACAAGAAGATACAATTGATTTTGAAATTTGTCTTGCCAATATCCACCAGTCGGTAGTCAGTTATCCAGAAGAAACACTGCAGCCCATAGTTGTAGACAGGAGCAGTATTGACCAATCTGACAACTACAGGCCGCATGTGTCGGTGGATTTTATTGGCGAACAGGGTTTTGCCGAGCTCAAAGAGGAGACGATAAGCCTCCGCCGCCGTTTTAAGGAGCGTCAGAATCCCAAAATCTGTTTTTCGCACGACGAGAACGGCCGCAAAGACGGTGTCTCGCTGCTGATTGGCAACAGGGAACTGCGCGTTTGGTCGCGGTAGGGCGGGGGAGAGGCTGTTATAGCTTTTTAATCTCTTTGATGAGCGCACCCGAAAGACTTGTTGCACCGATACGGAAATACTCTGGTGTTATGCGATCTTCGCCGAGAATCTCTTTTACAATGGTAAAGTATGTGAGAGCCTGTTCGGCAGTGCGTATGCCTCCTGCTGGTTTCAAGCCGACTTTTGCTCCTGTGGCGCGTTCGTAGTCCTTGATAGCCACTGCCATTATGAGCGCTGCCTTGGGTGTGGCGGCAGGTTCCATCTTGCCTGTTGAGGTCTTGATAAAGTTTGCTCCGGCTTTCATGGCTATTATGGCGGCGTCGTAGATGTCGGCATCGTAAGAGTATGCGCCCGTTTCAAGTATTACTTTGAGGTGTGCGTCGCCGCAAGCCTTTTTCATGTTTTTGAGGGTGGCGAGAGCCTTGTTGCCGTTATCGTCGATGATTTCACCGGCGTTGATTACTACGTCGATTTCATCTGCTCCGGCTTCCACTGCGAGTTCTATTTCGCGGAGCTGAACCTCTTCGAATGTCTGCGAGTGTGGAAACGCGCCAGCTACCGAAACTATTTTTACTGTGGGAACGGTGAGCAGCTTTTTAACCACCGAGACAAACTTGGGATATACACAGATGCCGGCTACATTGGGAATATCTGGATGGTTTTCTTTGAAAGTGTTGACATTCATCACAAAGTCGGCGATGCTGTTGTTGTTGTCGGCGTTGCTGAGGCTTGTGAGGTCTATGCAGGAGTGCAGTTTCCTGAGGTTTGCGCGAGTGAGGTTTCTGAGCGTGCGGTTTTCGATAACGCAGAGTCGCGAGTTTATGAGTTCTGAGCCGTGGCGTTCGTATGAGAAATCTTTCATGGTATTTTTTGTTTTATGTCGTTGATTATTTTTTGTTTTTTGAGTCGATGATAATGGTAACAGGCCCGTCGTTAGTGAGGCTTACCTTCATGTCGGCACCAAATTCGCCGGTTTGGATAGGTTTGCCGAGCGCGTTTTCCATGGTGTCTATAAATTTGAGATATAGCGGTTTAGATATTTCAGCCTTGGCAGCCTCGATATACGAAGGACGGTTTCCCTTCTTGGTGAGAGCGTGAAGTGTGAACTGGCTGATTAGCAGTATGTCGCCGCCGGTATCTTTGATAGAGAGGTTCATTACGCCGTTATGGTCGTTGAAAATCCTCAGCCCAACGGTTTTCGACGCTATCCATTCCAAGTCCTCCTCGGTGTCGTCGTTTACAAATCCGGCAAGAATCATGAAACCGTTCTGGATTTCGCCTTTGACCTTGCCGTCGATTGTTACCGATGCTTGTGTTACCCTTTGTATTACTATTTTCACTTGTTAGCAGATTTTTTTGTCAGATTCGGTAACAGTCATCTTTTTCAATGGGTTGATGCCTTTGAGCAGCTGTCGGTTCTGCCAAATCTTGATGCCTGTGTAGATGGCCTCTTTGAGCGATGTCTCGTCGGCAATGCATTTGCCAGCTATGTCGTAGGCAGTTCCGTGGTCGGGCGAGGTGCGAACAATGGGCAGACCTGCGGTGTAGTTGATGCCTTTGTTTTTTGCGATAATCTTAAATGGGATAAGACCTTGGTCGTGGTACATTGCCAGCACAGCATCGAACTTTTTGTATAGTTCGGCTGCGAAAAATCCGTCGGCAGGGTAGGGACCGAAACAAGTGATGCCCTCTTCCTCGGCCTGTTTTAATGCAGGCATGATGATTTCCTTTTCCTCGTTGCCTATCACGCCGTTGTCGCCGGAGTGTGGATTGAGCCCAAGCACCGCGATTTTGGGGCGGCGGATGGTGAAGTCTTCACGGAGCGAACGGTTGATTATGCGGAGTTTCTGCATGATTTTCTGTGGTGTGATTTCGCTTGCCACATCTTTGAGCGGCACATGACCTGTTACAACTCCGATTTTTAAGTCGTCGGATGTCATGAGCATGAGATAGTCGTTGGAGTTAAAATTCTGCGCGAGAAACTCGGTGTGTCCGGGAATTTTGAGACCTGCCTCGTTGACGTTGTTTTTGTTGATGGGCGCGGTAACGAGGATGTCGATTAGTCCTTGCTTGAGGTCGCTCACAGCCATTTGCAAAGCAGTAGCGGCATATTCGCCAGCGGCTACAGTGCTTGTGCCGAGTTCCACCCTTACGTTTTCGTCGCCGATGTTGATGAGGTTGATTTTGTTGGGGACGAGTTCTGTTGCGTTTTTGGCTGCGTTGAAGTTGATTTGCGGCAGGTCGAACGATTTGCGGTGAAACGCTATTGCCTTGGGCGAGCCGTAAATTACAATTGTGCAGTTGTCGTAAAGCGCAGGGTCTGCGAGGGCTTTGATGATGATTTCGTAGTTGATGCCGTTGATATCGCCTTGTGTGATACCGATGACGTATTTGTTGTTTTCAGTTTTGTCCATTTCTATTATTCAGTTTATATTCAAATACAAAGGTATATAATATTTTGTAAAATCCAAACAAAAACTGATAATGAACTTTTATGTCTTATTAATTTTAATGTCGGGACTCGGATTTACGCACATTACAGGTATTTTGCTATCGTTGGCGATAATCAGCTGTTCGTCGGCGCCAAGCACGTAGTCTTGAAACGTTATGTTTTTGGTTGTCATAATGATAATCATCCCGCTTCCGATTTTTTTTGCGAACTGGATGGTCTCTTTGGCATTGCTGTTGTCGCCCGGGAGCTTGTGCAGCTCGTAGTTGATTCCCTCGCTTTCCAAATAACTTATGGCAGCTTTGATGTTTCCCAAGGTGCGTTTCTGGATAATTTGGTCGCTGTTTTCGGTGTAGCAGATGAAAAATTTGCATTTGGTGAGGCTCGCTATAAAGCTTGTCCAGACGAGTTTTTCGCGTTCTTCGAGCTTGAAGTCAAGCGGAACAACTATTTTGGTGATGTCGGCATTGGGCTGCGGACGGTCTTGAACTACGATGAACGGAGCTTTAGAGCCTGCGATAACTTTCAACGCCCAGCTGCCGGTTATTTTTTGAAATCCTTTCATGCCGTGCGTCCCCATGAATGCGATAAGTGCGTCGGTTTCTGCTATTACGTTGGTGATTTCGGTGAAGATGTTGCCGGCTTTTACTCGATATGTGATTTCTATATGGTTCTGCTCCTTGATATTTTGGCAGATGGCAGCGAGCTTTTGTTTGTGCGCCTCTGTTTCGGAATCGCGTTTAACAATGTGGACGAGTATTATTTCTGTGTTGATGGTTTTGGCGATGACTATAGCGTGCTGGAGGGCGAATTCTGCCTTTTCGGAATAATCCCAAGGTACTATTATAGGTCTCTGGTTGGCTGTCATGATAGGTATGTTGCTAAAATTTTCGACTATAATAATACGAATTTTTTTTGAATCTGCGGTTTTTTGTGTCGGTTTTTTTTACAAAAAAAAGAGGTTGAACATCAACCTCTTTTTTGTAATGTCTTGTGTGTTAGTTGGCAAGCTGGAATTTGATAGGAACCTGCATTCTAACTTTTACGTTTTTTCCTGATTGTTTACCGGGTTTCCAGTCGGGCAGTCCTTCGATAACTTTTACCGCCTCCTTGTCTAACAGCGGGTCAACTCCACGCAGGATGCTTACGTTGGTGACTTTACCTTTTTCGTTTACAACGAATCCTACGTAAACTGTTCCCTGAATATCGTTTTCTTTTGCCATTTCGGGATAAACCACGTGGTCGGCGATGTATTTGAGAAGAGCTTTGTCTCCGCCTTTGAACTCGGGCATGTCCTCAACGATAACGAAGGGAGCGGCTTCTTCTTCAACTTCTTCTACGGGAGCAACCTCAACGATTTCTTGAATCTCTACTGCGGTGTTCTCGTCTGCCTCGTTGATTGTGAGGTCGTCGTTGATTTCGATTTTGTCGTCAACTACCTCGATGATGTCGGCAACGGTCTGCTGCGGCGGGGGAGGGGGAAGCTCTATCTGCTCCTGACGGGTGATAGGAATTTCTTCCACAATGTCTTCTTGGAAACTTACAGTACCAAGGTCTTCTGCTTTTTCGGCTCTTGTGCTGAACTCGAATGCGCCCCATACTGCCAGCAGGGTGAGTATGCATCCGATTTCAAAGAATACTAACCTTTTACCTTCGAGGTCGGCTTCTTTTGATTTTTTTTCTTCCATTTTATTATGCTTTTAGAATTTATATTAAAGTTTACTAATTTTTCAGGCGTGTAAAATTATTGTGTTTTATTTTTATACGCAAATTTTTTTTAATATTTATTTAACTTAAGGTTTCGCGGATAGATTTATGATTTCTATTCCGGGAATTTCTACTGTGGTTTCTTCTGTCTCAACTTTCGGTGTTTCGTAGTTTAACACTATGTAAATCAATCCGAAAGCTATTAATAGTCCTGTCAGAAACATCATTCCCCTTTTGTTTTGGAGGTCGGCTTGCTGGCTTTTCTTGTCTTCCATGTTTTTGGTTTTTTAATAGTTGAACAATAGAGCCGGATTAACGTTTTTGCCGTTGACCTCGGTGGCTATGTTGATGGTGATGCCGGGGTTGCCTGTAGTTCCGATTCGCTCTCCTTTGTGTACTTTTTGCGCAACAGCCACATCGGTTTGCGCGATGCTCTTGATTGTGATTTCGGTTTCGCCGGTGGCTATTGTTATATCAAAGAGCTGCTGTCGGCGTATGGTGTCAGGTTCTACCTTGGTAACAGTGCCGTCGGCTGGGGCGATTATTTTGGTGCCTTGCCGGGCTGTGAACGAGGTTTCGCGATGCGAAATCTGGAAAATCTGATTATTCTCGCCGGTAAAGACCTTGTTTTCAAAATATTCGGCTGCCAACTGGTAGTTTCCTCTTATGGGGAACATGTAACAGGTTTCGCCTTTTTGGAGCTTTCCGCCTAATATCAGGTATCCGCTTATAGCGAGCAAAAGTATGGGTGTTGATGCTATAAATCTGATTTTGCGGCTTTTGGCTGTGTCGTAGGAGAATATGTTCAATATTCGTTCTTTGAGCTGGGCTGTGTTCTGCCTTGGCGCGTAACTGTATTGTTTGGTAACGTTCTGCTGACCTAATTTTAACAGAAGGAGTGAGTATTCGGTTTTTCCTTGCGTGCCTGAGAGGTCGTTGTCGGCGATGTTTTCGCAGACCTGCCTTGATAGCATTGCGGCGGTTTTAACCGAAGGGTTGAACCATTGGGCTATTCCGAGTATCTCAAATATAATAGTGTCGATACTGTGGTGTCCGTTGATGTGGCGTAGTTCGTGCTGCAGTATGGTAGCCTTTTCGTTGTCGGCAAGGAGGGCAAACTGGCTGTTGACAAATATGTTTCGGAAAAACGAGAATGCTACTGTCTTGCTGCCGGTATGGTGGATATTGATGCCACCGTTGAGTTTTTCTGGGTTGGATGTCATTAGTTTTCTGATTTTTATAAATCCTCTTGCCACCCCTATTGCCTTGATTACCGCGCCGGCTATGTATATTATTCCCAATACTGCGAGTATGTTGTGGAAGGTGTCGCTGTTGAGAGCCTTTTTGATTTTGCTCTTAGTGTCAACCTCCCTAACCAGAGTGAGCTGGCCTGTTTTGCCGAGCGGATGGTAGTTTTTGATAACCACTTTTCCGCTGTCGGCGTTGCCAGTGGGCGTGTTGTCTTTGATTTTGCACATTGGCAGCGTGTAAGATATAGCGATGCAGGTGATGAGAAATATCCTGTCCCACTTGTAATAGGTCTGGGTGTAATAGGCGTATTTGTAGAAGCCTGTAAGCACCGAGAATATCACAGCCGATTCCACTATATATAATATTGCCGCCGACATTGCTTATTTGGTTCTCTTGTCGATAATCTGCTTGATTTCGTTGATTTCGGTGTCGGTGATGGATTCCTGGTCTACCATGTACGATACCATTGTCTCGTAGCTACCGTCGAAATAGTTTTTGAGCATCTGCCCGAAGGCGAATTTCTTGTAGGATAGCTTGCTCACTGCAGGGAAGTACTCGTAGGTTTTGCCGTAGGCTTTGAAATCTACGAATCCTTTTTCGCGGAGTATCCTCACCACCGACGATATAGTGTTGTATGGCGGTTTGGGGTCGGGCATCTGCTCTATGATGTCCTTGACGAATGCAGATTTGAGCTTCCAAAGTATCTGCATCACCTTTTCTTCGGCTTTGGTCAACTGTTCCATCTTATTATTTGTTTTTACGTTTTGTAATTGGCTTGTTAGTTCTATAATTGACTTTGCAAATATATAACTTATCTTTTAATTGTCAAACGTATTTTTAAGTTTTTTAGTGAGCGAGTTGAAATTTTATGGGCATATTCATTCTTACCTTGACGTTTTTACCCGATTGTCTGCCAGGTTTCCAGTCTGGGAGGTTTTGCACTACCTTGAGAGCCTCTTTGTCTAACAGCGGGTCTACGCCTCTGAGTATGGTTACATCGGTAACTTTGCCTTTCTCGTTAATAACAAATCCTACGTAGACGGTTCCCTGAATGTCATTTTCCTTGGCGATTTCGGGATAAGCAACGTGTTCGGCCACATATTTCAAAAGGTTGCCTCTAAATTCGGGCATGTCTTCGCAGATAACGATTGGCGGTTCTTCTTCTTCTATTACTTCATCGGGGCTGGAGACAATTGGCAAATCTTCTATCTGTACAGCGGTGTTTGGATCTATTTCTGCGTCAACAGGTAAATCATTAACAGGCTCGTTGTCTTTTGTAACCTCAATAATGTCGGCGATTTTGGGCGCGGGCGGCGCAGGAGGTTGCGGCGTTTCCGTACGAGTTATGGGAATTTCGATTAAATCATCGTCGCCGGTGAATGCCAATTGGTTGTAGGCGGCTGTGTTTTCAACTTTTGTTGCAAATTCGAATACTCCCCAAATAGCCAACAGGGTTAGTACAAGACCGATTTCTAAGAAGGTGAACTTCTTGCTCTGGAGATTGGCTTTCTCTGATTTTTTCTGTTCCATGGCTTTGCGTTTTTTAATTGTTGATATTATAATTTATTTTTAAGTTTTATAACTGATTAACCAGTTATGATATTTATAACGCAAAGATAAAACTTATGTTTCAATTATGCAACTTATTTTATAGTTAATAAACTGAAATTTTAGTTGGTTTTTATTTTTTAATCGTGTATTGTGTTGATATTTAGAAATATAATTCTAAAAATTTTTTTTGTGATTTGTTTTAAAGGGTTCTTTTGTTTTTATGATTTTTAATGTTTAATATGTTTAAAATTAGTAAAATGCTGCTTATGGCAATGATGATGTATGTGATTTTGTTAGTCCATGAGTTGAAGATAACAACAGTTTCGTTTGGGTAGATATCGAGGCTTTCATCAATAAACGGACGCGTCTGATGTGACCATAACAACATATCTATATCTATCGAGTCAACATCAGCAGGCTGTTTTCCATCTATCCATTCTATTGTAACATAATCGGAGTAATTTAAAAAGTGTTGGTAATAGATTTCTCCTTTGGCATACTTCCTTTCAAGGTTTCGCTGACCTTTGCCGTTGTAAATCCGTACCTCGCCATCTATTGTATCGTTTACGTAGTGAATTTCTGCACCCCTTGTCTGCATACTATCTGTGTTAAATGTAATCTGCCAACCTTGTCGTAAATTGTCTTTGTAGTTGACAACAGTGTATAAATTTGGGGAACAATGCCACCATTCTAAGAATACCCAAAAACCCTGCTTATCGTTTTCATCGTTTGATGTAGGGCCACACGCCCTCAAAGTGTCTTTGTCGAAATATGTACAGTAACGCCCCGGGGCAATGCGGTTGCCTATGGTAGATATGAGGATTATTAATAATATGCCGATAATGTTGATGTATTTCATTGGTTTAAAAGGTATTTGTAGGTTTTATCATGAGAATTGATAGCAGATTGAATGTCGGTTGCTGTTAATCCGTATCCTGACGTTGGAGCAACAGATTTCAATTCTTTAAGATATTGTGTCATTTTGGGTTTCTTGCCTTGCATATATAACTTATGGTCTATATTCCCATCGAATCCTCTGTCTATCATTTCTTTTTCTATTGCCTCTTTATGATTGCCATTTTTCCAAAGTTCAACAGCCTCGATATGTGCAGAATGAACAAATAACTCATGTCCTATGGTGACAGCCATTGTAGCTATTGGAAAAAATTGAATGGATTTACTCCATTATTCATGCAACAATCAGCTAAACCCAGTCTGCCATACCCTTCTAAGTCCGTCTCCATGATTATTAATGAGTTTTTTTTGTCTTCAAACAATTTTAGGGCATTTTGAACAGATTTTGTTTTTTTAGCTAACTCCAACGCCTTGATAACGTTTTGATATTGAAATCCTGTTGATAGTTGTTTTTGCGCTTTCCCATTTTCACCGTACGAACTTTGTTCAAGAATAATGTAGTGTGAATGAGCGAGTTTTACACCTCTTTTGTTTAATATTCTTTCGGGGTCGATATATTCTTTTATTTGTTGTATTGGTTTAGCATTGGCTTTTGCTATGTTTAACGTGCCGTTTATCAAAGTACCTATAACTGCATATTTAAACATATTTCGTGGAACGTTGTCTCCGTTGATTAGTGAGTTGGTTAATCCTAATGTTAAACCTGATAACGCTCCACTTGCTAAACCATAGGAATTAGGAACTTTGGAGTCAACATAATCGCTAATTATGCCGCCTAATGCTCCAAAAGCCAATGTAGGCAAGAAGTTTTTCTTGTTTAAGTTTTTGCCAATAGCCTGAATAGCGAGATTGGCTGCCGCTCTTTTGAGGATGGATGCGGGAAGGCTTTTAATGATTTCTTTTGTTTGCATTGTTTTTAATGTTTAATAGGTTTAAAATCAACAAAATACTACTTATAGCAATGATGATGTAAGTGATTTTATTTGTCCATGAGTTGAAAACTACAACTGTGTTGGTGGGGTCGAGCGAGATGCTTTCGTCTATGAAAGGACAAAAATCTGGGATGAACAATGCCATGTCCATTTTTGATGAGTCTATAACATCGGGTTGTTTACCATCTATCCATTCAATGATGGAATAATCATCGTAGTTCAAAAAATGTTCATCAAATATTACTCCTTTATTATATTTCATCAACAGGTTTCGTTGCCCCTTACTATTGTAAATTCGAGCTTCACCATCGATTGTGTCATTTATGTAGAAAATTTCAGAATCTTTTGTTTGCATACTATCTGTTTGAAAAGAAATCTGCCAACCTTGTCGTAAATTGTTTTTGTAATTAACTATTGTTGACAAGTTTGATGTCTTTCCCCATTTGTCCAAGTATACCCATAATCCTTGTTTGTCGTTTTCTGCTTTTAAGGTTGGACCAAAAGCCCAAATTGTGTCGTTTTCAAAGTATGTACAGTACCGCCCCGGAGCTATGCGGTTGCCAAGGGTAGATATTATGAGTATTAATAATATGCCGATAATATTGACGTATTTCATTGGTTTAAAAGGTATTTGTAGGTTTTGTCGTGAGAGTTGATTGCAGATTGGATGTCGGTTGCCGATAATCCATAACCTGCTGTTGGTGCTATTGACTTCAATTCTTTCAGATACTGTGTCATTTTGGGTTTCTTGCCTTGCATATAGAGTTTATGGTCAATATTTCCATTAAATCCTCTGTCAATCATTTCTTTATCTATTGCCTCTGTGTATTTGCCATTTTCCCATAGTTCAACTGCTTCTATATGTGCAGAATGAACAAATAACTCATGTCCAATTGTTACTGCCATTGTGGAGATTTGTGCCTTAGTAGATAGTGATTTTGCATTTAGTGAAAATAACTCTATTCTGACATCAAAATAATAGTCGTTCTTGTTATTCAAAAATCCACGGTTGTTTCTACCCGTGAAATCGCATATTCCATTCCCATTATTCATTCCTCCATCAATATTACCATAATATCCATTTCCTTCTAAATCAGTTTCCATAAACAATAATGAGTTTTTTTTGTCTTCAAACAGTTTTAGGGCATTTTGAACAGATTTTGTTTTTTTAGCTAACTCCAACGCCTTGATAACGTTTTGATATTTAAATCCTGTTGATAGTTGTTTTTGTGCTTTCCCATTTTCACCGTACGAACTTTGTTCGAGAATAATGTAATGTGAATGAGCGAGTTTTACGCCTCTTTTATTTATTATTCCTTCTGGGTCGATATATTCTTTTATCTGTTGTATTGGTTTCGCGTTGGCTTTTGCTATGTTTAACGAGCCGTTTATCAAAGAACCTATAACTGCATATTTAAACATATTTCGTGGAACGTTGTCTCCGTTGATAAGTGAGTTGGTTAATCCCAATGTTATACCTGATAACGCTCCACCTGCTAAACCATAGGAATTAGGAACTTTCGAATCAACATAATCGCTAATTATGCCGCCTAATGCTCCAAAAGCCAATGTAGGCAAGAAGTTTTTTTTATTTAAGTTTTTGCCAAGTGCCTGAATTGCAAGGTTGGCAGCAGCTCCTTTGAGAATGGAGGCGGGGATATTCCTTGTGGAATCTGTTTGTTGCCTTACTATTTGTGTCATATCGAAAATTTTTTTTAAATTGTAATTATAATTTTGTATATTTGCTAATTAAACGTAGATTATAGCTTAGATATTGTAATTTGCATTACAAAATCTATTTTTTATTTACGATAAAAATGAAATATAGTTTCACAAATAATGAATTTTTAAATAAATTATTTATATATGATTGATTTAAAACGCATTAAAACCCTCTGCAATGAGGCGGGGATCACTATTAAAAAGTTGAGCGATAAGACCAAAATATCGCAGACTGCTATTACTATGGCTATGCACCGAAATAGCACCACACTTGAAACTTTGGAAAAAATCGCCCATTTTTTCGGTATCTCAGTTGGGTACTTCTTTGGCGAAGATGATAGTTTTAAGCCTATCAGAGAATCGTTCGAACAATTTGACAGCGATTTGAAACTATCTTATAATTACATTATTACCACACTTAAATATTGTTTTCCTGATTTTCAATTGCCAATTACTTTGGAGCAATTGTATGATTATATGGAGCATTTGTCGGAAGATGCGTCAAATATGCTTGTTTTTTCGATGTCGAAGCTTATAGGAAGTCCCGTCCACATATTTTTAAATCAGTTCAAGCCAACTATTCTTCTGAAAATGGCAGCTAATGGAGTCATTTCACAGGATATTGCAGATTTTGTTATTAGTGCTCGTAACTATGAATTGTTTGAAAGCAATGAAGTTAAGTTGATTATTGGCGAGAAAGCCAAATCTAATTTTTGGTATAAACTTAATAAAAGTCTTGCGTCTGTAGGGAAAAAGTTGAAGTAGCCTTCCTCACTTCCTCCCCTTCAGATACGCCTCCGCCACTTGGCATAACTCGTCGTAGAACTCCTGTCCGAAGCGGCGGACGAGGGGCTCTTCCAAGAATTTGTAGGCGGGAATGCCTTTTTTGCGGCCGAGGATGAAGGCAGGACGGCACACGTGCCATTTGTGCAGCTTTATTGACGTGTAGATGCCTACTTTGGCAAGACGGATGGGATAGAGGTGGCACGAGATGGGTTTGCGCCATGTGGTACGGCCT
>JAFYFR010000126.1 GCA_017543645.1 Bacteroidales bacterium | reverse complement strand
TTCGATTGTTGTAAAGTGTCAGATTTTAATACTAAAGTGTTGCTGTTAATATCTAATAATTCATCGTTAATTTTAACAATTATACTATCTTCATTTATTAGATTATTTTTATCGACAAACTTGAAGGTGTAACTATTTTTGTCCTTTTTGATTATAGGAAAGTCCGAATTATTTGGATAAGTATGCCCATTTAAAACTACAAAATATTGTCGTTTTAGTTCCCCCTCTCCTTCCGCCTTGTTCCACTTCATCCACACCCTGCTCGGATCTTGGATTTGATTCCATTGAAAGTGCCACAGTTCATCTCCTGTTGAGTAGTCCATCAAGTTGTTGGTTTTTCCTGAATTTGAAGAATTTTCAAACACGTGCTCTAAGCCTGCTATGCCGTGCCCAAGTTCGTGGGCGATGGTGCGCTCTGAGCCGCCGTCGTAGATGAAGCCGGCGTTGTAGCCGCGGGGCATATAGCCCGATACGGGTGTGCCGCTGCCGTCTTTCTTGTCGGTGACACCGTCAACGAAAAACAGGTAGTAGGTGTTGTCCTGCATTTTCGTGTCGTAGGCATTCAGCACTTTCTTCTGGTCGTCGTTGTAGACGGTGAGGACGCCGCTACCACCGTGAGAGAAGGATGTTAAATCGTTGATGGTGATGGCATCTGTAGAGTCTTCAAAACTTACCGCGCACTGTTTATACACCTTATTTAAATAATCCTTCAATTGTTTAGTATTCGGTAGTTTCGCCCCATTCACACTCACTAATACCACTTTATATGTCTTTTTCTGATAGGTATTCAAAAACAACTTTCCTATCTTTTGGTCGCCTCTATAAGCGTAGATATAGTTTGTGTCGGCTTGGCTGACGCCGGTGAAGGTGAGGATGTTATCTTTTAATGAAATTGGGTAGGTTACTCCATATTTGTCTTTGAAGACTACGCTGTCGGCTTGGGGGTATGAGCCAAATTCTACAATAACTTTGTCGTTCTTTCCACATTCTACACTTTTATAGCGGAAATCATAACTGCCTACCTGTGGGTAGTAGTCTGCTCCTGAGAAGATTCCGTGGTTGCCGCTGCCGGTGTGGTCGAAGGCGTAGGTTTGGGCGTCGTATTTTGAAAAGTTGATTTGCCATTGGGCGAGGGAGTCGGATTTGCGGTGGTACTCTTTTAATAATACGGAGTTGCCGCCGGTGGCGTTGAACTCGGTTTTGCCCATAACCTGGCCTTTTTTGGTGAGGACGAGTTCTTCACCGTTTTTGCCTTGTATCAGGGTGTTTTCTTTGAGGTTGGTGGCGGAAATCTCGGTGGTTTTTTCTTCGGTTTTGCCGTTGTTGTTTACTGATACTGCCACCACTTTGCCCGAGGGGTTGACATAAAGGTAGGTGTATGGCTTGTTTAATTTTACAGTATCTTTGATAGAAAAATCAGTTAGCACTGTGGCTGCATCAAAAAATGCCTGCTCTACTTCTTTGCGGATGGTTTCGGGCTTTACATAGAGGGTGCTGTCCGGCACGTTGTGGAATATGGTTTTCAGCACAATGTTGTCGGTGTTGATTTGAGTTTTTGAAAACTCGCATCGTATTTTCGCTCCGCCCCAGCAGTCCATAATCATAAAGAATTGTCCGCTAAGATAACCATTTTTTTCTTCCGAAAAAATTATTTCGTACCGTGTGTCGCCGTTTTTTGATTCTACTATCTCGCCAGGGGCAAAGGTGTGTTTTAATTCAAGGTTGGTTATCTCGCGGTCGGGGAACTGCTTGCCGCACTCGTCTTCGGGTACGGGGATGGGTTCGAGGTAGGTATCTAAGTATGGTGTGTAGTCTGAGAGTAGCGTCGGGTCGCCGTCACACTCGGCTCTTACTCTGGCTTTGAGGTGATAGCCTGTTTGGGGCATATTGCGGACAAACTCGTCGTAATCGCAGGCTACGGGGTCGATGTTTCTGCCGGTCTGCGGGTCTTCTACGGTTACTCGCCATGCGTATTCCATGCCGGGTTTCATATTGAGGTTGGCGGTGTGGAGGGTTAGCATCGGGCTGAATGTGGTTTGCGTGTATATAGGTCTGATT
>JAFYFR010000125.1 GCA_017543645.1 Bacteroidales bacterium | reverse complement strand
GCTCTATGTAATCGAGTTCGTTGCTGCATCCCGCCTCGTTGCGCAGGATGGCATCGATTGCATTAAAAGTTGATTCGTATTTCATCTCCATCGAGTTGTGAATACGAATGCTATTTGTCTAAAAAACAAAGGTCAGACAGGTACCTATATAAAAAAACGTGGGACTTCTTATCCAACGTTCGAGGTACCTGGCATGACCCACAATAACAAGATAAGAAATGCCCACGCTATACGCGCAGGCATTTGCTCATTAATTCTTGTTATTGTGTTTTGTTCTTCTACTGCCAGGTTTCCGAACGTTTATAGATTAAATAGCAAACGCTAATGTTATAATATGTCGTTAATTATGTTATCTATTTCATTAATACAAAGTTTGTTGTTTAACAAATTGTTTTGTTGCAATAGTGCAATGCAAAGGTAGGAAATAATTGGGATTGTGCAAAAAAAAGTTGCGAAAAAAAGATTATCGTTTTTCTTGCAAAAAGTTACTAAAAATTCCTTGCAAATGCTGCAAAAAGTTACTAAATTTGCATCGAAAACACTGCAAAAAGTTACTGCGATGATATTTAAACGGAAGATATTCAAAGATATAGAGTGTTGGAATAAAAATAGTAAAAATGAAGCACTTTTAATAAAAGGTGCGCGGCAGGTGGGCAAAACCACGGCGGTGCGCGAGTTCGCCCGTGCCAATTATGCTAATTTCGTGGAAATCAACTTTGAACAGAATCCCGAGGCGAAACAGGCTTTTGCCGGAAGTCGCGATGCCAATACGGTGATACAGCGGCTCAGCCTTATGGGGTATGGACCTTTTGTGCCGGGCAAGACCCTCGTTTTTTTTGACGAAATCCAAAGTTGTCCCGATGCCCGTACCGCGATTAAATTTTTGGCGGAGGACGGACGGTTTCAATACATAGAATCGGGTTCGCTGTTGGGTATCAATTACAAAGATGTAAGTAGTTATCCCGTAGGTTTTGAAAGTCAAATAGAAATGTACCCGCTTGATTTTGAGGAGTTTCTATGGGCAAAAGGAGTGGCAATAGATACAGTGGATAATGTAAAGCGTACATTAACGGAACTTAGGCGCGTGGACGATTTTACGCACGAAATACTAATGAAACATTACAGAGAGTACCTTGTGGTGGGCGGTATGCCTAAGGTTGTATCTACATTTTTGACTAACAGCGACTTCAACGAAACACTCCGTCAGCAAAAAATCATTACAGACAGTTACCGACTCGACATTTCTAAATACGCCGGTGCACAGAAAACGAGGGCAAAAAGGTTTTTCGATGCCATTCCGTCGCAACTTGCCAAGGAGCGCAAACGCTTTATACTCTCCGACTTAGAGATAAGCGGCAGTATGCAGAAATATGAGGATTCGGCTCAGTGGCTTGCCGATGCGGGCGTAGCGTATTTTAGTTACAACACGCACTCGTTGCAAATGCCGTTTGAACAATACGAAAATCGCAACTTGTTTAAAGTCTATCTTTTAGACACGGGGTTGTTGTGTTCGCTGTGGAGCGGCACCATTCAATGGGATGTGATGCAAGGTAACATTTCTGTCAACGAAGGTGCCCTTACCGAAAATTTTGTTGCCGCCGAACTTGTTAGACACGGGCACACGCTCCACTACTACGACCACAAAAGCCGCAACGAACTTGACTTCCTCATTCGCGAAAAAAAATTTGTTACCATCTTGGAAATTAAATCGGGCGGCGATTATAAAAAACACGCCTCGCTAAACAATATTCTCGAAACCTCTGCCGACACCATTGAGCGCAGTATCGTCCTCTGTCGTGGCAATGTAGAAATTGACGGTGATATTGTGTACCTACCGCTGTATGCGGCGGGATTTTTGTAGAAAAATTACAATTCCACCACCTGACACGCATCGTCGCTGCCAAATAGTCGGCGCATATCGTCGGCGGATGTGTGTGTAATGAAAATTTGCTCAAATCCACTACCAAGTATCAGATTTACAATATTTTGCACACGAGCAGAGTCAAGTTTATCAAAAATATCGTCGAGCAGCAGAATGGGCGATTTGCCACACTGACGAAGATAGATGAATTGGGCAAGTTTGAGGGCGGCAAGAAACGTCTTTTGCTGACCTTGCGAACCACAGTTTTTGAGGGCGAGCGAGTTGATTTCAAATATCAAATCATCTTTGTGAACGCCTGACGATGTGTATTGAAGTATGCGGTCTTTGTCGACACTTTGCCGCAAGAGGGTCTCCATATCAGCGTTTTCCAATTGCGAAAAATACTTAATATCAGGTGTTTCGCTGCCGTTGCTTATGGCTTTGTAATATTGTTGAAACTCTGGTGTAAAGGCGTCGATAAATGCACGGCGACCCTCATAGAGTTTTTTTGCGTTCGGTATCAAATGCATATTCCACATTTGCAGCATATTAGGGTCAAAAACCGTATCGGACGATTTGAGATATTTATTGCGCTGCATCAATGCACGGTTGTAGTTTTGAAG
>JAFYFR010000124.1 GCA_017543645.1 Bacteroidales bacterium | reverse complement strand
TGCTGACGGATATATCGAAAAAGGCGGTAGCCACAGCAAAATCAATTATACTTTAAAGGGTTGCGACAGTGGGTTGCCTGAGGTATTCGGATTCAATATTGTGGAAGGCGACCTGTCGAGATTCAAAACCAACAACGATATGATTATCTCTCACACTATGGCGCAGAAATACGGTTTAAAGGTGGGCGATATCATATTTCCCGACCTCAACAACCTCAACTACCACCACGAAATTGTGGCAATTTTTGAGGATATGAAAAACAACACCGAGTTTGGACCAATAGATGCATTCTATAATCTTGATCAGATAGATATTAATGAAAACAATTGGGGATACACCTACTACATAAAAATCCAAAACGGAATAACTCCCGAAGAATTCAACTCTCAGCACCGAGAAACATTCAAGAATACAATAAGAACAGTATTTGAAAAACAAATTGGGATTTCACAAGAAATGCTTGACAACTTAGTTGAAGAATTCAGTACTGATTTTATTTCCATAAACGACCTCCACCTGCACTCCGAAATCCGAGGATACCACAGGCACAGCGATGCCAAGGTGATATACACATACGTGATTCTTGCCATACTTGTGATTGCCATAGCATTTATCAACTATTTCAACTTCTTTATGGCACGTGTACCCAAACGCATCAAAGATATCAATATCAACAAGATACTCGGCTGCGATCGTACACGGCTTGTGCTAAGTATTATTGGCGAATCAATAATATTCACCCTTGTGGCAATAGTATTGGCTTTGGTTGTTACGCGTACCATAATTCCTTGGTTTATCGATGGCGTGGTTGATATGAACCAGATGGTATTTTCTAATTACAAAATACTTACTATCAGCATATTGGCAGCCATAGCAGCGGCAATACTCACAAGCCTCTACCCTGCCCTACATATCACATCGCTACCTCCCGCTCTCGCTCTCAAAGGCAAGATGACCGAAAATAATCGCAACCCATTACGATTTATTTTAGTAGGATTTCAAGTAGCGGCTTCCATTGCCTTGATTATTTGCTCGTTGTTTATCCAAAAAAACAATGATTACCTATTGTCGCGCGACATTGGATACAACCCGCACAACATTCTCACACTATGGGCTCCATCTGGTATCATTCAAAAACACGAAACAGTTCGCACAAAACTCCTCGAAAACCCACAAATCACCGACATCACTTGGACAGCCGATTTCGTGGTACGCTCACAAGGTAATTTTATGAGTACTAACTCTCCCAATAACCCTGACGAAACGTGTGCTTTCGACATATTAAATGTGGCTAAAAACTTCATTGACTTTATGGGAATAAAAATAACCGACGGTCGCAATTTTATGGAATCAGACAACAATGACACATTGGGCGTAGCGATTTTCAACGAAACGGCACGCCGCAGTATAAACCTCACCACTGAGTCCATTTTCCCAACCGAAAAAATCAAAATTGCAGGATTCTGTTCCGACTTTAATTTCAAACCATTGCAATACGATCTTTCGCCCTGCGCTTTATTTGTTAATCGAGAAGGTTATTTAAGTAAACTCTTCATCCGCTACGCCGATGGTGCCAACGTACAAACCGTAAGAAACTACATCAACACCACATTAGCCCAAATCGACCCGAATTTCTCAATCATTCAGCCTGAAATTCAAACATTTGAGCAGGAACTCGGTGAAAACTATAAAGAAGAAAACAATGTATCGTCGATGATTTCCACATTTACCATAATAGCCATCATCATATCTGTAATGGGAATATTCGGCATAGTTCTCTTTGAAACCGAAAGCCGCCGCAAAGAAATCGGCATACGCAAGGTAAACGGAGCCACTATTGCAGAAATACTTTCGATGTTTAATCGCAAGTACTTGATATTAGCGGCAATATGCAGTGCAATAGCAATACCAATTTCGTTCTTTGCCGTAAGCACCTACTTTGCCGGATTTGCCTACCACTACCCCATTGCGCCGTGGATATTTGCCATTGGCATTATCATAGCCGTGGGCATCACTGCCTTGGTAGTTACCGCCGCAAGTTTCCGCGCCGCCAACGAAAACCCAGTTAAGACATTGAAAACTGAGTGATAAAGGTAAATAATTAGCAAAGAGCCAATTTACCAATGCCTTTTAAATCAAGAGCAACTTGCACACCAAGAGCCTTAAAAATACGCATCATAGTAGACAAAGTAATACTTTCTCCGTTTTCAAACTTTGAAATTCGGGAACGTTGTACACCTATTTTTTCACCAAGTTGCTCTTGGGTCAAGTTGTTGGCCAACCGTGCTTGCTTAATGGCCTCGCCCACTTGGTAGGCACGGATTTCTTCGGCCACTTCTTGATCAAACTTGTCGCGTTTGGGTGTTCCAACGGGACCAAGGTCTCTGTCAAGTAATTCGTTATGTGTATATAGTTTCATAATATTATGTTTTTAGTTTTCTGATTCATAGTATAGTTTTCTAAGTGCTTCTGCACGAGCAATTTCTTTGGAAGGAACTTTCCAAGTTTTCTTCACAAATCCGTGTGTGGCCACCACCAATCTTTTTGACTTCTTATCCCAAAAGGCTATCAATCTGTATTGCAAACCGTTATAGAGAGTTCTAAATTCCCAAAGATCATCCGAACCATCAAGTTTTTTAAATAAATCATTATCCTTGATACCTCCTGCCACTTTTGAGATGTTGTAGTAAATTTTGTTACGGGGCTGTTCTGGCAAATTCTTTAAAAACTCGCTTGCCTCCTCCATATATACTACATCAAAACCTGTTTGTTGTTCCATCTCACTATTATTAATAACGCCTCAAAAATAATAATAACTATCAAAATAAACAAAATTTTTCCCTATATTTGCCCAAACAAAAGATACTGAAATGACATCACGCAACTCATTCAGCGGACAGTTGGGCTTTATACTTACGGCGGCGGGCAGCGCAGTGGGATTGGGCAACATTTGGCGTTTTCCATATCTCGCTGCCAAAGACGGCGGAGGTCTGTTTCTGCTCGTATACCTGATTTTGGCTGCCACATTCGGTTTTACACTCCTCACCACCGAAATTGCCATCGGACGCAACACCCAAAAAAGTGCGCTATTTGCATACGGCGATTTAAACAAAAAATTTAAGCATTTAGGTACAGTAGCGTGCCTTATTCCGTTTATACTCCTCTCCTACTACTGCGTGGTGGGCGGATGGGTAATGAAATATGCCGTAGAGTTTGTTACAGGCGGTGGCGCAGATGCTGCCCAAGATGGATTTTTTGGCGGATTTATCTCCGCTCAATACGAACCATTGGTGTATACGTTTGTGTTTTTGGGCATTACGGCGGCAATAGTTAGCCGAGGTGTCAACAAAGGTATCGAGAGGTTTTCTAAAACAGTGATGCCGTTGCTCTTTTTGATGATAATCGGCATAGCAATATATTCGCTCACGCTCAGCCACACCGACAGCGACGGCACCACACGCACAGGATTAGACGGCTTAAAGGTGTTTGTTATCCCCGACTTTTCCAACCTGACTATGGAGAAACTCTTAGAGACATTTCTCGACGCTATGGGGCAGTTGTTTTTCAGTCTCAGCCTTGCTGCGGGAATGATGGTGTCGTATGGGTCGTATGTTAAAAAAAGCGACAACCTTGTGCAGAGTATCAACCGCATAGAGTTTTTCGATACGTTAGCGGCGTTTTTGGCTGGCTTTATGGTAATTCCGGCGGTATATGTGTTTGCCGGTGCGCAAGGGTTAGAGTCTTCGGGACCGGGACTGATGTTTATCAATGTGCCAAAGGTGTTTGCAGCACTCGGCACGGCGGGAAACATTATCGGCGCGATGTTTTTTGTAATGGTGCTTTTTGCTGCGCTCACAAGTTCTGTGGGAATGATGGAAGGCTTTGTGTCGGGCATTTTAGAAAAATATCCCGTTTCGCGACGTCGCTGCTCGTGGTTGTCGTTTTTGGCATTAATAGGCTTTGCCACAGTGGTTTGCCTTGGCTACAACGTTTTCTATTTTGAAATCAACCTGCCCAACGGCGTAAAGGCTCAGGTGCTCGACCTTATGGACTATGTTAGCAACAACGTGATGATGCCACTTTTAGAAATTGGCACCTGCATACTTATAGGCTGGATTGCCACACCCGACACTGTGGTAAACGAACTTACCCTAAACGGCGAAAAATTTATGCGACGGAAACTCTATATAATTATGATTAAGTACGTTGTGCCGTTTTTGCTTTTTGT
>JAFYFR010000123.1 GCA_017543645.1 Bacteroidales bacterium | reverse complement strand
ATAGTTTAAAAACATGAGTACAATGGAATTACGTGCGGAATTGTTTCAAAACATCAATCCGCTATTAGACGATGAGAGCCTTCTCCGCGAGGCATTAGACTTTATCAAAGGTCTTGTTTCAAGAAAAAAAGAGGCAGCACCAACTGTCAGCGTTCAGCACGACTCCGACGAAGAAATCGAAGCCGGGTTGAGACAGGCATTTAAGGAGTTAAAAGATTACAAAGACGGCAAAATTAAATTTCAATCAGCTGAGGACTTTCTTAAAGAATGGGAGGTTGCTTAATGGGCGATATTCAAGTACAAATCGCCTTCACATTCAAACACGAGGCCAAAAGCTTAGGCAAACGTTATAAGTCGTTAAAAGAAGACATTACCGAACTAATTGAAAATCTCAAAGATAATCCATTTTTGGGCAAGGACTTAGGCGGTGGTGTACATAAAATCCGTTTGGCTATAAAATCCAAAGGACATGGCAAAAGCGGCGGCGCAAGGGTAATATCATACACTGATGTATTGTTTGAAACCATGTCTGGAAGCGTTACACTGTTGTCCATCTACGACAAATCAGAACAATCAACCATTTCCGACAAAAGAATACAGCAATTATTAAAAGAGGCTGGGGTGAAGTAATTGCAGGTTGAAAACTACAAAATTACCCCAAAATTGAAGTTTTGAAACTACAATTTTGGGGTAAAACTTATCATCAAAAAAAGTCAAGTTACTAATACATAGCACTATTGGCGTTTGTACACGATCACTTCTTTATAATAATCATTATCAATAGTTACCGTAAATATATCACCATCGAGAGTATATGCCTGTCCTACACCCTGCACTATAAGTTCGCCGTTGCGCAATACGTAGGGCGTAACCATTGAATAGTCAGACTGCTGTTGTCCGTTGCGATAAGCTATTGTAGTTTCGGCAATTGAGGTAAAATACAATACAATGCAATTGTCGTCATCGACAGGAACATCTTCGCTCGTACCGTCGGTATAATAATCGGTAATGGAAACGCTCTGCCATTTACTACCTATCAAAAACTCTCGATCTTTTTCCCCGGTTTCATCATCTTCCAAAACATCTTCTTTAACCAAATAATTCGTTGTGGTTGCGTCGCCATCGGAAACAAGAAGAGTCAACTCCGACGAGTTTAAACTTATAATCGTTATTTCGGAAACGGGAGTGCCGTCTTGTGAAAAAGAAATTACCGATCCGTTCAACGAATACGTAATGTTTGATGTTTGTTGCGGTTGCTTGTATCTACTCCAAATTGTAAGAGTATAGCGATTATCTTCTGTAAACACAATTGTTGAATATTCATACAAAGAAGAAAAGATTGTTCCGTTTTTGGATTCATCATCGTAACCGTTTCTAACTGCCATTTGTAACCGCCAAGTGCCTATGAGGTCTTTGGCATAATTAGTTGCACCGCTGTTACCGTTGTCCACAATGTCGATTTTGCCGCTATAAGGCACAAGTTTAAGAATTTGTTGGTAATCTTTCGAAATAACATTTTCAAAAACAAGCGTATCACCAATAAACCGAAATGTCATACTTTCGGCAATGGCATCTTTGTTTAATACAACCTTGTTTCCGTCAAGAGTATAATCTCCGATAGTAGTGCTTGATGGGTTTGCAAACACATAAGAAGTAGCTGTGCAGGTTGTAGGAGTATATTCCTGCAACATATAAGTCATATTGTCGTACTTAACCGTCTGACTTGTGCCATTGATAGTTGTGGTTATTTCCACCATTTTCCATGTGCCTACCAAAGGATTTTCTGGGTCGTTATTATCAGGAACTTCGTTATTATCAGGATTTTCTTGATTAGGCTCGCTCTTTTTTACATCATCGTCTTTGGTACAAGATTGCAAAGAGAATAAAGCCGCTATGCAGATTAATACTGCCGTTAAAACTGTCTTTTTCATTTTATAACTCTTTATAATTAAAACAAAATATTAAAAAAGCCGGATTAATATTTCCGGCTCTTTTATTAAAACATTAGGTATTTTTATTGTACTTTTTTAAGGACAATCTTGGCTTTAATTTTTATACCGTCCTCAACAGCTTCTGCTGTCATCGTAAGAGTATCGCCACTGATAGAATATGTCCATTCGCCTTCTGAATTTTTGATTTTGTTGCCCGATATTGTAATATTCTGTATTTCAGGCTCACCCGGAATCCCGTCTTCATACTCAATTATAGTCAGTTTATCCGAAAAAGTAAACAACTGATAATTTTGTTCATCAACATCAATTGTTTCAATCTCGCCATCAGGATACGTGATGTCCTGAGAAATTGTTTTCCAAACTCCATATAGAGCGTTTGCGTTACCTTTGTCGTTGTCGTCATCGTCTTTACATGAAGTAAAAAACGCGCAAAACATTGCCATCATAAGGCAGAATGCTGTTAAATAATTGATTTTCTTCATTTTATGAGTTATTTTTTAAAGTAAAACATATAATTATTTATGTTGGCAATGTAGGTATTAAAGTTAACTAAAAAAAAAAATAGTTAATTTAGTGTTAATAAAATTATCATAACAAATACATCAAATTTTGCAAAAAATTGAAAAAATATTTAGTTTTGCAAAAAATTCCGTTATGAATGTCATTATAGAGGACAAGGATTTGGAATTGCTGATTAACGGTATTTCAAGCAAGAAATACAAAAAGTTGGCAAAAGATGTGAGGTTTATGGATAAACTGCACGAAGTATATACCATATTATTGAGCCAACCTTGCGTAGAAAAACTGTTACAATTCAGCAACCTCCGTTACGAAAAATTAAAATACAATTACAGTGGTTACAGTTCTATAAGGATAATGAACGGTAGAATAGAACGCCTGATTTTTACCGAACACGAAGGCGGGATAACAATTAAACTAATCGAATTAAACCAAACGCATTATGGAAACTAATAACAACGAAATAGTTACATACACCAACCCCCATCCGGGTAGTGTTTTAGAATCAGAATTAGAAGCGAGAGGAATTTCTGCGACAGATTTTTCGATTAAAAGCGGCATTGAATTGCCTATTTTAAAAGGAATATTGAACAAAGAAATAGCTTTAACACCTGAAATTGCCAAAAAATTTGAATCAGCACTCGGTATTGATGCAACTTTTTGGTTAAATTATCAACACCGTTACGACACATGGCCTGAACGACGTGCCGCATACGAGGCAGCTCACCCCGAAGTACCACGTAGCAAGGAACTTATAAAAATTCAAAAATCTCGAAAAAAGGCTGAATTATACGCTCAACCGGCATAAAAAATGAAACACCTTATTATTATAATATCGATTTTAATATCCGCCGTTGCGTATGGTCAGCAATTTAAGGTTGAACTTACAGTGGGCGAAGGAGTTACATCTGCCGAAATATGCAAAAGCAAGGCGGCGGCGTTTGTGGCTAAGGCATATTTAGACGGCGAGGAAACCACCGAGGCATCATTCTCAATGGATTTTGACGATGGAAACATTGTCAGCAACAACACCGGCGAATTTAACCATTCTTTCGCCAAAAGCGGAATTTTTATGCCGATGGTAAGGGCTGATTACAACGGACTTACAGCATACGACAAAGTAACTGTAAACATTGGCGACAGACCTGATTTCTCGAAATTCACCACCGACATTCCCGAGGAACAGCAAGGCATCTGTTTGGGCGAAAGCGTGGAACTCAATGTTGACATAGAAAGCAAAAAAGTTTCATATAACCAACAACTTACGCATACAGAACTTTTGCCACAGTCGCTTTACGGCAAAGAATGGAAAGCCGCCATCAGATTCAAAGCGTTCGACGGTGCAACCATAGCCGACGGCTCTGAAATTGAGAGCGTTACCGTAAAAATGGTACACCAGAATGTTGGTTCAGCAAAAATGGTGATTACTTGCCCTAACGGAACCGCTGTCACCATCAAAGACTTTGGTACCAACAATTACGTATTAGGCATACCCGACACAAAAGGATTCGGCACACTTTATAATTATACATTCGCAACCGACGCACAAACCTCGCTCAACAACTCCGCACCCACAGGCGACATAACTTCAATACCCGAAGGAAGATACAAAACTGACGAAGAATTTTCAGCGTTGGCAGGATGTCCACTCAATGGCGACTGGACAATAACAGTATCGTCGCAAAGCACTGATTACGAAGGTTATGCAGAAGAATTTAGCATCAATCTTGCCGAAAATTTTACCAAAAACTATAAGACCGAGCGCACACAAAGCTACGACACACGCCGCGCGGTTTGGACAGGCACAGGAGTTTCTGCCACATCAGAAGGCAAATGCAGCGTTACCCCGCAAGAATATGGAACGAACCGTTACAACTATCTGATTAGCGACAACTTCGGCTGTTTCCACGACACAACAATTTATATCAACGTTGAAAAGCCATCGTTCACTGGCGGCGGCGACTCCACAGTCTTTATAGGCGACGAAATCGAGTTTAACGACAACACAACATGGGCGGCACAAAGCAAATGGACGTTTGGCGACAAAACTCCCGACACCGACGGAAACCCCGCACCTCACGCATATTACGAAAAAGCAGTCTACCGTGTGATACTCACATCCACATCGCAATCAGGCTGTAACGACCGCGACACGCAAAACGTTGTAATTGTGCCTCGTCCGTTGGAAATCAAAGAAGTAAACATATTTACACCAAACGGCGACGGTCAAAACGATGTGTTTACGTTTTTCGACCCCGAAGAATCGTTTCTAAAAAGCGGCGGATTAACCAAAATGCCCGCTAACATCCGCTCAATCAAGGGTAAAATCTACAACGTGTACGGACAGACCGTTTATAAATGGAACGAAGTGGAAGCCTCGGTGTTTGGTTGGGACGGCACTATCGACAACAAAGGCAGCCGCGACTGTCCTCCCGGAACATATTTTTACGACATAATAGTCTACGGCAAAGACGGAAACTCCATAAAACGCTCAGGCTCAATATTTTTGTACAGAGAAAAATGAAAATACTATCAGCAATACAAACCCGGCAGGCAGATGCGGCAACCATCAAAAGCCAGGGCATAACATCAGAAGAACTGATGGAACGCGCTGGCAAAGCCATCGCCATGGAAATTTACAAGCTGATAGGCTACAACCAGCCGGTAAAGATTTTCTGCGGTCCGGGCAACAACGGCGGCGACGGACTTGTGATAGCACGGCTGTTGTTTCTCAAAGGCATCAACGCGGATGTCTATTATATAAAGTGCGAGAGATATTCACCCGATTTCAGCTGCAATCTCAAAAAATTAGAAAGATGCAGCGAAGAAATTATACATCAGATAGATAGCGAGGAATCTTTTCCCATTATCCAAGAAACCGACACTGTTATCGACGCGCTTTTCGGCTCGGGGCTCAACCGCAGAATCGAGGGCGTTACCGCCAACCTAATCAACCACATCAACAATTCCATGGCTGAGATAATAGCAATCGACACACCGTCAGGACTGCAAGACAGCACAATTCCCGACGACGATGAAGCTGTAATACACGCAACACACACGCTTACAATACAATCACCGTTTATTTCGATGCTAATGCCCGAAACCAACACATACACAGGTGAAATTACCACCATTAACATCAACCTCGATCAAGAATTTATCAATAAATTAGATACGCCTTTCACCACATACGGAAGTAACGAGGCACGCTTTGTACTGCCTGCCCGTAATAAATTTGCCCACAAAGGCACTTTCGGACACTCGCTTATAATTGCCGGAGCCTATTGCAAAACTGGCGCGGCTGTTCTATGCACCAAAGCCTGTCTGCGCACCGGTTCAGGACTTGTTACCACACATCTTCCTCAAAAATGCGTTGATATAATGCAGATTAGCGTACCAGAAGCCATGGTCAGCGACGACAACGATGAAAAAATCTTTACCTCATCGCCCGAAATCGACAAGTATTCAGCCGTAGCCATAGGCCCTGGAATAGGCACACATGCCGAAACGCAATCCGCACTAATCAAAACTATCGAAAAAGCCAGCAACCTCGGCAAACCGCTTGTGGTAGATGCCGACGCACTCAACATTTTAGGTCTCAATCCGCAAGTATTCAACCAATTACCACAAGGCACAATACTCACACCGCACATCAAGGAGTTTGACCGAATGTTTGGCGAAAGCAAAAATAATTTGGAAAGAATCGAAAAAATCCGTCATAATACGAAACTTTATTCAATAATTATAGTATTAAAAGGAGCATACACTGTAGTCGGACTTCCTGACGGGACTATAAGTTTCAACACCTCGGGCAATCCGGCAATGGCTACCGCAGGAAGCGGCGACGTTCTCACAGGTATCATAACAGCACTTTTGGCGCAACGTCTATCACCGCAAAACGCTGCACAATATGGAGTTTACATCCATGGTGCGGCTGGCGACTTAGCGGCAAAAGAGATAGGCAATTGCGGCATTACAGCGCAGGATATTATTAAAAAAATTCCCAAAGCGATAGAAAATACTAAAATTCCTGAAATTCCGTTTTGATATTAAATATATTTATACTAATATTGCAAAAGAATAATTAAACGTTTACAAATACAATTAATAACATCGCAATTATGAAAAAAATTAATTTTCTCATGGTCATGTTTATGGCCGCAGTGCTTTGCATGACAACAGTTTCTTGCAGCAAAAGTGATAAAAAGGACGAACCGCAACCAGAGTCTCCATACCTGACACTCGAAGAGTTTGCAAAAAAATCTTGGTCTGGTTCCGACCAATCAGGACACGGAGTATCATTGAAAATGCAGAGCACAACAAAAGCTCAGCTCCAGTACACACCCAAAAGTGTTGCCAAAAACACCGATCCTACACCCGTAAATGTAGATATTAACTACACCTACGATCCCACAACCGGTAAATTCAAAGGCACTGGCAACGACAACAACGAATACACAGCAAGTTTGAAGACCAAAACTGAACTTGAATTCTATGTAAAACCATTAGGAGAAACTGTAGTACTCAAATAAAGTTATTAACTATGTTTTATTGACCGGCGTTGGGTTCAACGTCGGTTTTTTTATGCATATTTCACTTCGTCAATGTCATTCTTAATGGCCTCGGTAAGTTGCTCTAAATCAGAAAATTTCTTTTGGTCACGGATTCGGCTGGTGAGATACACGCGGATATTCTTACCATAAATATCACCGTGAAAATCAAGAATATACGCCTCGATGGTGGTTTGGTGCGAATCCGACACGGTGGGATTGTCCCCGATATTCACAACCGACTGATACAAACTGCCTTCCACCTGAACATTAGCCGCATAGACACCGTTTTTTGGTATAAGTTTGTCGGCGCAATCTGGCTTGATATTGGCAGTGGGGAAGCCAATCTTTGTGCCGATATGCCGTCCGTGAACCACCGTTCCCGAAATATAGTAACTGTAACCGAGAACCGCAGAAGCCGCCGACACATCGCCATCGAGCAAAGCGTTGCGCACAAAGGTGCTGCTTGCCGAAATTCCGTTGAGCATAGCCGCATCCAACCTGGACACCTCAAAACCAAAACTACGCCCGTACTGTTTCAAGACCTCTACATCACCCATACGGTCGCACCCGAAATGATTGTTGAACCCCGAAACCAAATGACGCATACCAAGTTGACGAACCATCAGATTGTCCATAAAGTCTGACGAGCTAACAGCGGCAAAAGCCTTTGTAAACGGATGAATAACAAGATAATCAACCCCAGTGGCGGCAAACATCTCGATTTTTTCTTCGGGCGAAAGTATCAGGTTTAAATCTTTTTCGGGGAAAAGCACCTTGCGGGGATGCGGGTCGAAAGTGAGGACAAGGCTTTTGAGACCTTTAGCTTGGGCGGTCTGAACAAGAGTCTGCAAAATAAGACGATGACCGATGTGAAGGCCGTCGAAAGTCCCCACAGACACGCACGTGCCGCATTTTTGTATTTCAGAAAAGTTTTCTATACCGTAGAATATCTCCATTTAGACGGTTTTTGTTGTACGCTGCAAAAATAAACAAAATTTTTTATATATTTGCACTCATAAAAACTCACGCAATGAAACAATATCTCGACTTACTTCAACATATCCTCGACCACGGCGTAAAAAAGCACGACCGCACCGGAACAGGCACAATAAGCACATTCGGCTATCAAATGCGGTTTAACCTTCAAGAGGGATTTCCGCTCGTCACCACCAAGAAAGTGCATTTAAAATCAATAATTTACGAACTTCTGTGGTTTCTCAACGGCGACACCAACGTAAAATACCTCCAAGACCACGGAGTAAGGATTTGGAACGAATGGGCAGACGCAAACGGCGACCTCGGTCCTGTTTACGGTTATCAATGGCGTCATTGGCGCACTCCCGACGGCAAAGAAATTGACCAAATAGCCAACCTAATCGAAGGGTTGAAAAATAATCCCGACTCGCGGCGGCACATAGTTTCAGCATGGAATCCTGCCGACGTTGACAACATGGCTCTCCCACCCTGCCACACGATGTTTCAGTTTTATGTTGTTGACGGTAGTCTATCGTGCCAGCTTTACCAACGCAGCGGCGACACTTTTCTCGGAATCCCTTTCAACATAGCATCTTACGCATTACTGACAATGATGGTGGCTCAGGTATGCGGATATAAGCCTGGAGATTTTGTTCACACCATCGGCGACGCGCACATTTATCTCAATCATATTGAGCAAGTTAAACTACAGCTCAGCCGCACTCCTTACCCGCTGCCAACAATGAAAATCAACCCCGAAGTAAAAGACATTTTCAGTTTTAAATACGAAGATTTCACCCTCGAAAACTACCAATGCCACCCTACAATCAAAGGGGAGATTTCGGTGTGAAAATTGAAAGTTGAAAATTGATAATTATGCATTACGAATTGTGAATTATGAATTAAAACAATGGAAATCAACATTATAGTAGCCGCCGACGAGAACAACGGCATAGGCTCAGGCAACCAACTACTCTGCCGACTGAGCAAAGATTTAAAAAACTTCAAGGAGCTAACTACTGGTCACGTAGTTGTAATGGGGCGCAAAACATTTGAGTCGCTCCCCAAAGGCGCGTTGCCCAACCGCACCAACATTGTTATGAGCAAGAGCGAGCAACGTTTTCCGGGATGCTACACCTGCACATCTGCCGACGATGTTTTAGAATTAGCCAAAAAGCACGAAAAAATCTTCATAATTGGCGGAGAATCAATCTACAAAGAGTTTTTCGACCGTGCGCACCGCATCTACCTCACACGCATCCGTCACACATTCGACAATGCCGATGTTTTCTTCCCCGAAATCAATGTGGAAGACAAATGGCGCATAATGTCGGTATCAGACGAAATTCCCGCCGATGAAAAAAACGAATACCCATTTTTCTTTGCAGTTTACGAAAGAATTTAATAATCAAAAACTTATTACAATGAAAAAAATAATATTATTACTCGCGGTGATGATGTCTCTCTCATCGCTAACAATGGCTCAGAAATTCGAAAACGCCCAGACCATCCGTCAAAAAGTGGCTGACTTTGCCAAAAAACAGGGCATGACCATCGAAATGCCGGAAGACAATGTCCTAACATTAAAAAAAGACACGATTAATTATGTCATGTCTTTCTCCGACGACAACCCTACATTCGTAGAAATCAGGCCATTCGACTATGACGTTTCTACTGCCAACTATGCGTGCCTCACCAAGGCGGCTAACCTGATAAACTATACTTTCGGAGGTATCAAAGCTACAGTAACCCCGGACAGACAGGCACTCCGCTTAACTATAGACATGCTTGTCTTCGATGCAGCACACGTCAACCGGCTGTTGGAACACTATCTCGACCTCTTCGACCAAGCATGGGCGGATATTCAAATGCGCTACTACGAATTTCAGGACAACATTATCTTCTCCGACATCAGAATGCCATTTGAGGTATACTGCTCTGGTTGGGCAAATACCGACTTCGAATCTAATGTTATAGGCGAGTCCAACAGCATAATTAAAGCGTCTGAAGCGCAATATATACACATCGGACTTAATCTGACTGGCTACGAAGATGGCGAATACCAAATTGAAGTAAAACTTATTCACCCAGACGGCACATACTCGGTAAGCCAACCTAACGAAAAATACACATTCACCTCAGATATAAACGTATCGAAGGGTTTCAAGTTTTACGACTTAGGCGGCTGGGGCTCAAACGAATCAAGCTTCTGGCAACCAGGTGCATACCGCTACGAATTATACTACAAAGACAAATTGTTCTATATCAAAAACTTCGTGTTAGAGTAGAAATTAAGTTGTGAATCATTCTATCTATTCCATTGCTCCTTAACAAAATGGATTCCTTTGCCCGGGACATCTTTCCGGGCAAAGGATAAAATATTCTTATTGTCAAAAAAACGTTTTGAATTTAAACATTGAAGTCCGAACGGAGCTTTTGGGTCGTTTGCCATGGCTCTAACCATTTCAAAGGCAAAGTGCTGATCGTCAGGAACTACTAATGCTATGTCATTCGATACGAAACCATGGTTGTCCCTTCTAGTGCCGGTTGCCATAAATCCTACGGATTGTTCCCCAGACAGTTCTTTTATCATTACAATATTTGATACACGGTAAGCTCCTTCGCCTTTCCTGCTATCCAGATAACCCGGCACTATATAAACCTCATTAAAAAAATTCGTGCCAGGATGTGATATATTGTTGGAGTAGGCAAAAACCACTTCATAATCAGCATGATCACCATTATTTCCAACAAAGCTAAATTGCGATTGGATATTTTCCCGAGGAATACCAAAATAATTGTCAGTTACTTTGAAAGGATAAATTGCATTAACGTCTTTAATTTCAACACAACGCTCAGATAGAATAGGCGTAACCCTGTGCATATTTTTAACCGCACTCATAGCATCGGATGCCATGGTTATTGTCAGCACTGCCGCAAAAGCTACTGCCTTTAATACTACGCCGCTACAAATAGTTAGTCGTGAAGACGTGAATGAACTAATAAACCGTACACGCATATCATTATCTCCTATATATAACTATCCATATTTTTTTACGAAGAGTTAAAAGAATAGGTTGCGACAAAGATAAAAAAAATTGAAAAAAATTGCTTTCAACAACGAACAATCAATCAAAAAAACTGCTTTCGTTAAAAGTGCACTCAGGCTACTCTCTCCAATTGCTCCTTACAAGTATCTTTGGCGTATTCCATTTGCCTTGAATAGCTTCGGGGGGGATGATGTTGTTGTCGTAATCTAAATATTCACCTTTTGAGTTTTTCTTAATCTTGTAGCATTGACCAGCAACTACGGCAGTGCGGACTATCTTCAACATTTCTTCGTAAGAGGCTTTGCGGTGCTTGATGCCAATGTCTGCGCCTTTTTGATTGTTGATAAAATCCATTTCGGAATCGATGCTGTCAGGGAGGTTGGGCTCAGAATGGTCGCACGATTCAAAATAGAGTTTCGATTTTTCCTCGTGGGCACGTCCGAGGGCGAGGGCTTTTGATTTTCCGATTTTTTGGGCGGTGAGAGCCATCCAAAGGGTATGACGGAACGCGTCTACCATACCGCCCGAACCGTCGCCGTCGAATTCGGGGTCGTTGACCAGAGTCTGCGCTTCGGCGGCTGCCATTTGTGACAGTTTGTATGTGCGCAAGGCGGCTATCGGATGATGGCGAACCCATTTGCGTTCGGGTTGCGAAAGTTTTTTGTATGACTGAAAGGCATTTTGCGCCATTGAAAATATGCTCATTGTGAGAAAAAATGCTAATAATATAAAGTATTTCATTCTTCGCCGTCGGTTTCGTCGGAAGATTCCTTGTCGATAATCACCACAAACTCGCCCTTGGGAGGCTTGGCGTTGAATGCGGAGATAAGTTCGTCGGGAGTGCCTCGGAGGGTTTCTTCGTAAACCTTTGAGATTTCGCGCGAAATTGACACCTTGCGGTTTTCGCCAAAGTATTTCTTTATCTCTTCCAAAAGTTTAAGTATTCGGTAAGGTGATTCGTATAAAATAATTGTAATATTGAGGCTTGCCCAATAGGTAAGTTTTTTCATTCGTCCTTTTTTCTGCGGAAGGAATCCGGCAAAAAGGAAACTCTCACAGCCGAATCCCGAATCCACAAGCGCGGGCACAAAAGCCGTTGCTCCAGGCAGACATTCCACATCTACGCCGAGGTTAATGCACTCACGTACAAGCATAAAACCCGGGTCGGAAATTGCTGGTGTGCCGGCATCGGAAATAAGCGCGATGTTCATGCCGCCGTAAATCTGTTGCGCATAACGATGACAGGTTTCGTGTTCGTTAAACTTGTGGTGACTTGCCGTACGTGTGGTAATTTCGAAATGCTTCAAAAGACCTGCGCTTGTACGAGTGTCCTCACAGAGAATCAAATCCGCCTCTTTGAGAATGCGTATCGCGCGGAAAGTCATATCCTCCAAATTGCCTACAGGAGTGGGCACGATATAAAGTTTTGCCATATTAATAATCTGTTACAAAGTCTTTTACAAGGTTAAAAATGCCGTTATAAACGGGCATTGGAATAGCCTCGGCACGGTCGTAAATATTGTGATACTCCTTGTACGTTCCGAGGGTGTAAATATACAAACTTTTTACGCCTTTCTTATAAAAAAAATAGTGGTCGCTGTTGGCAGCCTCTCCCCTGCTTCGAATGTTTGGTACGTAATTATTTGTATTATTAATATTTACAAGAAAATCAAACTCGTCTTTCAACACACTGCCGTTAACCACCATAATGCCCTCGTCGCCACTGCCGAGCATATCTAAGTTGATTAGTGTCTTGATTTTAGACAACGGAAACATCGGATTCCGTGTGTAATAGTTGCTACCCAAAAGTCCCGCCTCCTCACCGCTAAAAAACATAAACGCCAATGAATAATGAGGTTTCGAGGCTTTTGAAAAGTAACTGGCAAGGTCGATGAGCATTGCCGTTCCCGACGCATTGTCGTGTGCGCCAGGGAAATAAGCATCTCGTCCAAGCGTTCCTACATGGTCGTAATGAGCAGTTATCACTTTAAAAGTATCAGTTTCGCCGGGAATATAAGCGACAATATTACGGGTTGTATAATCATATTTAAGTGTTGCATCAAATAATAATTGTAAAGTATTGTTTTTAAGCAATTTCTTTAAAACATAAAAAGTTGAATATCCACTTTGAAAAACGGCAATTCCTTGCGGTGGAAGCTTATCCACACACATAATCTCCACATGCGAAACTTCGCGGTTAAAACGTTCAATCTTAGTATAATATCTATCAATCAATGCTTTACCCACGCCAACAGTATCAAACACAATAGTAAAATTAGAATCGTTGGTTTGGATACAATGTTGAAGTTTTTTCACAGAAGATTTTTTAAACGGATTAAAAAACAATATTTTACGATGGCAAACGGCTGATTTAGAAGAAGGTTTTACCACAAAATCGTTTCCAGCGCGGAGGGTGTCTTTTCCTGAGATAATATAGGCGCGGTTATCAAAGGTATTTGCAGTAAGGACAAACGGTTGGAAAAATGAACCGTTAAATTGTTTGAGGCTCATCCCTTCAAATAGACCTTGAATATAATAGGCCGCCATACTGTCGCCACCAAAAGTGTAACCGCGACCATGTAACTCAGGACTGCACAATTTGGCAAGAATTTCTCGTGCAAATTGCTCATTTTGAGCCGATAACAACGACGATACATGTATTATTAAGACTAATAACAAATTATTTTTAATCATCCCAATGTATAATAAATGTTACAAAGATACATTTTTATACAAAAAAAAAGACCATTTAACAAAAAACTTTTGTAATTTTGGCTGTTTTTTAAATCATATAAATTAATATCAAGATGAAAAAACTAATTCTATTATTCTCAGCAGTAGCCGTTGCAGCAACGTTCTACTCTTGCAATTCGGAGGAGATGGAACGCCTCCGCGCACAAAACGACAGTCTCCGCAGCGTAGCCACCACGGGCGGCATCAAGTTAGACGACTATTTCGCAGCCTTCAACTCGATTCAGGAAAACCTCCAGACAATCAAGGAGAAAGAACAGATAATCACCGTCCGCACAGGCAACGGTCAGGAACTCACAAGCTCGCAGGCCGACGCTATCAACGAGGACATTCTCAGCATCTACGACCTTTTGTTGAAAAATAAGCAGACCATCGCCGACCTCAATAAAAAACTCCAAAGCGCAGGTGTTAAAAACAAAGAGATGGCTAAAACCATTCAGCTTCTTACTCAGCAGGTTACAGAAAAGGACAACGAGATTACAGCTTTGAAAACTCAACTTGCAAAACTCAATTTCGATGTTGAACAGCTAAACGAGCAGGTAGCTTCGTTAGACTCCACATTGCAGGCCGAGCAAGAGGCAAGTGCCGAAAAATCAGAGATTATTTCTGCACAAGACCTCGCTCTCAACACTGTTTACTACGTAATCGGCACCAAGAAAGAGTTGATGAACCGCAACGTTATCTCCCGCGAAGGCTTGTTCAAAGGCTTGAAAATCGGCGACAGTTTCAACCGTGAGTACTTCACCAAAGTGGATATGCGCTCGATTAGCGAAATTCCGTTGAATGTTAAGGATTTAGAATTGCTTTCTTCACATCCTTCGGGCAGTTACCAACTTGTTAAAAACGGCAACACCATTAGCAAAATCGAAATCACCGACCCCAACGCATTTTGGGAGCGCAGCAAATTCCTCGTTATGATGGTTAAGTAAATAATTTTAACATTCTCCTTAAAATAGTTAGCGAGAGTCGAAAGATTCTCGCTATTTTTATGCAAGCATTTCAGTAAGAGCCATTAAATCAGAAATTTCAGCATCGATTTTATATTTGCAATCCTTGCCTTTGCGGTTAAAGAAAACGCACTTTAAACCATAATCAACAGCTCCGGCAATGTCGGCATCAGGGTCGTCGCCAATAACAAGGGTTTGTGCAGGAATTGCGCCGGTTTTGTTAAAAGCATAATCAAAAAATGCTCGCGAAGGCTTTAATGCGCCCGCCTCATCGCTAATAATAGAATCATCAAAAAGGTGTTCGATGCCCGAATTGCGCATTTTGCGTTTTTGAACTTCGAGAAAGCCGTTGGTGATAACATAAAGTTTGTAACCACGAGATTTCAATGTTTTGAGCATCTCCTCTGCACCTGGAACAAGTTCTTTTTTGTATGTGGTGGCGTCGAGATACGCCTCGTTTACTTTCATTGAAAGCTCAAAATCATCTAATCCGAGATTTTTGAATGTCTGATTAAAACGAGTGCGGATAAGCTCATCTTTGGTGATTTTCAGGTTTCGGTAATCGGCCCACAAACCATCGTTAACTACATAATATTCAGGCAAAAAGTTTTCAATCGGACCAAAATGCTGTTCCAAATGGTATTTTTCGTAACTCTCAATCATTGCCAGTTTCGAATTAGCCGAAAAATCCCAAACGGTATTGTCCCAATCAAAAAACAGATATTTTATATTACTGAATTTCATATCGTTAGTGCAGCTTGCCTATCAGCCTTAAAAATTCTTCACGGGTGGAGACGTTTTTATGGAAAATACCAGTAAACGCCGAAGTGGTGGTAACAGAATTTTGTTTCTGCACGCCACGCATCATCATACACAGGTGGCTTGCCTCTATCACCACAGCCACTCCGAGAGGGTGAAGGGCGTTTTGAATACAGTCGCGAATCTGCATCGTAAGGCGTTCTTGAACTTGCAGACGGCGCGAATATGCGTCTACCACACGGGCAATCTTGCTAAGACCTGTAATACAGCCGTTAGGAACATACGCCACGTGCGCCTTGCCAAAAAACGGCAGGAGATGGTGCTCACAAAGCGAATAAAGTTCAATATCCTTTACAAGAACCATCTGCGAATAATCCTCTTTAAAAATTGCACCTTCGAGAATTTTTTCCGGGTCGGTCTGGTAGCCCTGCGTGCAAAACTGCATAGCCTTGGCCACACGCATAGGAGTATCCTTAAGCCCCTCACGGTCAGGATCATCGTCAACTGCGGCAAGCATATTGCGCACCGACGAGGCTATGGCTTGTGTGGTATCTTCTTTATAACGCTCAACCTTTACGTAGCGGGTGTGTTCGTCGAGCGAAAATCCCTGTTGTATAAAATCTATCATTATTTTGGCAAAATGCTTTTTTTGTGCTTGTTTTGTAATTTATTGAAATGCAAAAATAGGGTTTATTTTTCAAAAAAATGCAAAATAAAGATAAAGGTTGCCTTAAGGTTTTGATTTGCGCGTCAACGGCAAACGAACTGTCAGGGATAAAAGGATTGGACACAAAAAGTTTAATCACAGGTAAAATATTCACATACAACGACTTTACCGACATAATGATAATAGGGGTAGGATATTTTTCATCAGTATATTATTTTACGAAGATAGCACTTTTGCACGAATATTGCTTAGTATTCGCAGTAGGTATAAGCGGTGATTACCGTCTCACACAGCCCATACCGCAGTTGTACGTGGTAGAAAGCGCGTGTTTTGCCGACAGCGGATTTGAAGACGAGCAAGGAAATTTCAAGCCGCTTGTAGGTTCTGACTTTATTGGAAACAACTCTTTCCCGTTTAATAACGGAGTAATTAACAATTGGTTATCCAGAGCATTTGCACTGAATTACGGTTTAGAAACCTGCCGCGCCAATACGGTTAACCGCACGCGGACAGAAAAAAAACTCACCGAAGAATTGCTCCGGAAGTTTCCCGCTGAGATAGAGACGATGGAAAGCGCGGCAATACAATATGTCGCAAAGTTAGAAAGGATTCCGCTTATGGAGATACGCGCCACATCAAACCATGTAACTCCCAAAAACATCGAGAGTTGGCACATAGGTGAGGCTATTGGACTTTTAGGTGATTTTTTAAATCTCAACATCTGCAATGCAGATATTGGCAATTTAAAAAGAATTATTTACGGATATTGAGCAAAATTATTACTAATTTAGCCGCATGAAAAAAAGGTTGCGACACATATTGAACATATTTGTACTGACGTTCGCCATGGGAATACTCTCAGCAAGCGCACAGACTACATTATGCAGCGACCTACAATGCAAAATCACTCAAATTGTAATCGGAGCCGACTCTACAATAAGTTACAGCGGAGAAAAACTCAAAAACCGCCCTGATATCCAAATGTCATACGAACACAACAACATAAAATTTGTGTTCCTAGGCGAAACCAAAGACGATAACTGCCGCAACCAGATAGAATACAGCACGTTTCTGGAGAATTACAGCGACCAGTGGACACCGTGGTCGAACCTCCGCGAAGCGGAATATGTTAACCTCCGCGACGGAAATTACGTCTTTAAGGTTAGGGCAAAATTCTCCGACGAGGTTATCAGCGAAATTGCATCATACTTTTTTTCGGTAGACGCTCCGCCATACCGTTCAACATTAGCGTATGTGCTTTATACCATTGGATTTATATCGCTGATTATAGGCATCATCTATATTTACAAACGCTCTTTCAACAAAGAACGCGAATCGCTGCTCGCCGCGCTAAAAGAACGCACTCAGGGACTTATCGACACCAACAACGAGCTAAAACTACAGAAAGAGTCGCTCGACAAAACCATCAAAGACCTCTCGATGCTCAGCTCTTCGGGTCAGAATATTATTAAAAACCTGACAATCAAGGAAATATCACTATGCTGTTACCGTGAGCTGAACAATTTTTTCAAGACCGACAACCTGAGCATAGGCATTTTCAACGCAATACACAATAGTCTCGACTTTTCGGCATTCATCCTCGACGACGAACTTATGCCGTTTGCGCGTTACAACCTCGAAAACACTGACAACATGCACGTTTGGAGCTTTCTCAACGGCAAATCGGCAGTTCTCGATGATTACAAAAACCAAGTTTTAGACTATATCGACCCAGTATACAAGCCCGACACCGACCTTTGCGGCTCGGCAGTGTTTATTCCACTGTTCGACAGCGACATGGCTGTGGGCGTTATGTCGATAATGAGTTCGCGGACATTCTTTTTTAACAACTACCACATAAGCATCATCCACAACTTTGCCACATACGTTGAAACAGCGATAGCCAACTTCTACATTTTCAGAAAGTTGAACACCCAGAAACGACTTTTGGAAGACCGTAGCACACAGCTCGAGGAAACCTACAACACATTGAAAATCTCCCAAGAGACAATAGCCAAAGTAAACAGCGAGCTTTCAAAACTTTCGGTTGCCGTAAAAAATATCGACAACGCCGTTTCGATGTTCGACGCGGACGGCTATCTTGAATGGATAAATCTCGGTTACACAAAAGTATACGGCTACACCACCGAAGAAGTCAGCCACCGAACACTGACCATCGAAACTGTCTTTAAAGATCCGCAAGTAATTGAAAACTACCGCAAAGTGTACAGCAAGGCTAAATCCATGAGCTTTTCGCATTCGCATATCAATGCCGACGGAAAAATCTTATGGCTGCAGACCACCCTAACACCGATTCTCAACGACGACGGAAAAACTGTAAAACAGATAGTTGCAGTAGAATCAGACATTTCGGATCAGAAAAAAGCCGAATCGGAGATACGCAAGCAGCGCAACGAAATCGACATCAAAAACAAAGACCTCACCAAGAGTATCGAATACGCATCCACAATACAAAAAGCCCTGATGCCCGACCAGACCGACTTGGAACAGTTTTTCCAACACTCGTTCATGCTCAACCTGCCCAAAGACATTGTAAGTGGCGACTTTTTCTGGATAACGAGAAAGTTCGGCAGAAAATATTTCGCACTATGCGACTGTGCGGGACACGGCGTGCCGGGAGCGTTTGTAAGTCTGATGGGCAAGATGTTTCTCGACGAGATTCTACATTCGGTAAAGCTCGAGGACACTCCGGCGGTGATAATCCGCAAGCTCAACGACAAAATGCACGAATCGGTGTCGAACCTTAGCGACAAAGTGGGCGGCATCGACGGCATGGACCTGTGTTTCTGCATTGTGAACTCGCGCAACACCATGCTGCAATACGCAGGCGCATACCGTCCGCTCTACATGGTACGCAACGGCGAACTGACAAAATATCTGCCCGACCGCTGCTCGCTCGGCAACATCCCGCTCGACTCCGACTACAAGTTCACCAACCACGACATTGCTCTAAAAAACAACGACTTGCTGATACTCACTTCCGACGGCTACGCCGACCAGTTCGGCCATGTCAACGGCAAAAAGCTCGGACGCAACAATTTTGCCGACCTCCTTGTGGAGGCATCGCAATTTGAAACTGAGCAGATGGCAGACTTTTTCCTCACAAAACACCGCGAGTGGAAAGGCAACTTGGAACAAATCGACGACATACTCCTTACTGGTATCAAAATTTCTTTTGACGACAGCGAAAAGATGTTCGATGACGACGAAGAAGAATAATAAACTATTAAACCCAGAAATTATGATAAAGAAAACATTATTACTAACCATCTTGCTTATAGCAATTTGCAACATTTCCAAAGCTCAATGGTTCGTTGGCGGCAACACTTCTATCAACATCCGCAACACCAACGTGTACGTAACCGCCGCACCTGAGTTTGGACGACGATTTGTCAACGACAAATTGTCTGTGGCTATTTCGCCATTTCTTTCGTATTACAAGGTAAAAGGCTCCGATGCCGACATAACTTACGGAGGCAGAGTGTACTCCACATTTATGATTTACGACGGACTTTACGCCATAGGCGGAGCACAGGCAGAGAGCTACAAAAACTACGACAACTCACGCAAATGGCAAATATCTATTCCCATTGGTGCAGGATACCGCCGTTGCATGGGCAGCCTATGCATCTATGCCGAAGTAACTTACGACCTGCTTTTCAACGAGGACTCCTACGGCGAAAACCCGTTGATAAGAGCCGGAGCAAACTACAGCTTTTAGAACACACCTTATATAAATAAGAAACGCCTTATTCCTCAATCGAAAGAATAAGGCGTTTTTTATTGGTTAACGATGCTAAAATCTGAATTTGGTCAGGTTTTCAAACTCCTTGACACGAGTTTTCACCATGTCGTCGGTAAGGAGCTGGAGGTTTTCTGTGCCAAAACGCTCACAGCAGAAACTGCCCATGATGCTTCCAGCCACAACAGCAGACTTGACAGTCTCAAAGTCGGTCTTTCCCTTGGCGGCGATATAGCCAGAGAAACCGCCGGCGAAACTGTCGCCCGCGCCTGTGGGGTCGCAGACATTAGCAAGAGGTAACGCCGGAGCAAAAAACATCTTGCCGTCTTTGGAGAACAGCAACGCGCCATTGTCGCCTTTCTTGATAATGAGGTAACGCAGACCATTGTCGAGAATCTTCTTGGCAGCGTTAACTAACACAAACTCGCCCGAAAGCTGTCGCGCCTCCTCATCGTTGATAGTCAGCACATCCACCATGCGGATAGTATCTTCAAGGTCGTCGGGAGTATTGTCCATCCAATAGTTCATAGTGTCCATCACAATCAGTTTTGGACGGCGGCTCATCTTTTCGATAATCGCCTTCTGAATCGACGGAGTGATGTTGCCGAGCATAAGCACGTCGGCATCCTGATAATGCTGAGGCACTTCGGGATTGAAATTGGCAAACACATTAAGCTCGGTGCAAAGCGTTGTGCGCTGGTTCATATCCTCGTTGTACTTGCCAGCCCAGAACATCGTCTTGCCCTTTTTGTCTACAATCACACCGTCGGTGTTGATATTCTTGGCGTGAAGGATCTCGAAATATTCATCGGGGAAATCTCCGCCAACTACCGAAATTATACCGGCATCTACCTTAAAATAGCTTGCCGCCAATGCGATATACGGCGACGCTCCGCCTATAATCTTGTCTGTCTTGCCCATAGGGGTTTCTATGGCGTCGAATGCAAGACTGCCTGCTACTGCTAATTTCTTCATATAATGTGTAAGAATTAAAGTTTCTTTTTGGCAAATATAAAAAAAACGGCACTGAATACAAAATTCAGTGCCGCATAATTTTATGAAAAAAAACTATTCAGCCTTGGCTTCCTCTTCTCCGCCGATAAAGTCGAAACCGGTGTATTTGCGCAATACTTCGGGAATTTCGATACGGTCGGCTTTCTGGTAGTTTTCGAGAATAGAAGCCACGATACGGGGCAATGCAAGACCGCTGCCGTTGAGTGTGTGGCAAAGCTTTGTGCCTTTGCTGCCTTCCTCTTTGAACCTAAGTTTCAAACGGTTTGCCTGATAAGCCTCAAAGTTCGATACCGAGCTTACCTCAAGCCATTTGCCCTGAGCGGCGCACCATACCTCAAAATCGTAGGTCATGGCTGATGTAAAGCTCATGTCGCCACCACAAAGACGGATGATACGGTAAGGCAGACCGAGTTTCTTAACCAAGCCCTCTACATGAAGAACCATGATTTCCAATGCCTTGTACGATTTTTCTGGGTGAACAATCTGAACAAGTTCCACCTTGTCGAACTCATGCAGACGGTTGAGACCCTTAACGTCAGAACCGTAGCTGCCAGCCTCGCGGCGGAAACACGGAGTGTAGGCGCAATGACGAATAGGCAATTGATTGGCGTTGAGAATCATATCGCGGTAGATATTGGTAACGGGCACTTCGGCAGTAGGAACAAGATAGAGGTCGTCCTGCTCGCAGTGATACATCTGCCCCTCTTTGTCGGGCAGCTGACCAGTGCCGAAGCCCGAATCCTTGTTGACAAGCACGGGAGGCTCAACCTCCATGTAGCCCGACTTGGCAGCCTCGTCCAAGAAAAAGTTGATAAGCGCGCGCTGGAGCTTAGCACCCTTGCCCTTGTAGAGCGGGAAACCTGCGCCGGTGATTTTTACGCCGGTGGCAAAGTCGATAATGTCGTATTTTTTAGCGAGTTCCCAGTGCGGCAGAGGAGCAAAACCGTCGTAAACAGGATTATCACCGCCACGGCGTATCTCCACGTTGTCGTCCGCGCTCTTTCCAGGAGCAACAAGTTCGTAAGGAAGGTTGGGAAGAGTTACCAAAAGGTCAAAAAGCTCTTTGTCCAAAGCCTGAAACTTGTCTTCTTCCTCTTTCACGGTGTTTTTGAGGTCGGTAGACTTCTGTTTCATTGCGTTTGCCTCGTCGGCCTTGCCCTGCTTGAACAAGTCGCCGATCTGTTTAGCGAGGATATTCTGCTCGGCCTTGTTGTCCTCCAGCTGTTTCTGGATTTCACGTTTCTGACGGTCGAGCTCCACGATTTTTTCCACTGTTTGGCGGGCGTCGCGGTTTTTGATAGCGAGGCGTTCGATAACAAACTCGGGATTCTCTACTATAGTTTTTACTAAAAGCATGACTATTTCACTTTTAAGTTAATTGTATATCCTTGATTGACATTTAATTAAACACAAACTCCCAAGCTGCTGAAACAAATACAACTTGGGAGCAATACCATGTGTTAACCTAAACGTTACTCTTGTGTAGCAGCTGCCAAAGGTATAACGTTTACGTAGCTTTTGTCTTTACCTTTAATTTGGAACTGAACAGTTCCTTCGGTCAATGCAAAAAGGGTATGATCTTTTCCCATTCCTACATTTACGCCCGGATAATGTTTTGTACCGCGCTGACGGATAATGATGTTTCCGCCTTTTACAAATTCGCCTCCAAATTTCTTTACGCCTAAGCGTTTGCTGTGTGATTCACGGCCGTTGCGCGAACTGCCGACACCTTTCTTATGTGCCATCTCTTTCTACTTTTTTCTGATTAACAATAATTTTGATTAACTATCGCCGGAGACACTACTAAAGATTGATGTCTTCGATGAGAATTTGTGTGAGGTACTGACGGTGTCCTCTCTTTACTGCGTAGCCTTTTCTGCGTTTCTTGTGGAAAACAACCACTTTGTCGTCTTTGAGGTGTTTGAGGATTTTTGCCTCTACCTTAGCACCAGACACGTAGGGAGCACCTACTTTTACGTCGTTGTCGTTGTCTACGAGCAAAACGTTCTCAAAACTGATGTTTTCGCCTTCTTCGCTGTGCAGACGGTGCACATAAACTTTCTTGCTTTTTTCAACTTTAAACTGTTGACCTGCGATTTCTACTATTGCGTACATAATTGTTAAATGTTTGTTAGCTCGGGTGGTAGCCTTGCGGCTATCGCTTTTAATTGACCTCGGCTAATGATTACTATATTTTTCGGGCGCAAAGATATTGAGTTTTTCTTTTTTTGCAAACTCTTTTTTTATCTTTTTCGCAAAAAAAAACAAATTGTATAATTTTTTTTTGTATATTTGCTAATGTTACTTTGAGAAAAAGCATAAGTATGGAAAAAATTCCTTTGATAGTAAGCGGTGTAGCCAACCAGTCGAATCCCGAATCGCCTGCGTACACTCTGATTCTTTCGGAGAAAGACGGTGTGCGCAAACTGCCCGTAGTTATCGGCCTCAGCGAGGCTCAGGCAATAGCAATACAGCTTGAAGGCCTTGTAACAGTGCGGCCGTTGGTCTACGACCTTATTTTCAGCATAGCTTCTGCTTTTACTATAGACCTCAAAGAGGTGGTGATTTCTAATGTAGACCACGGGATTTTCTACGCCGAGATAGTATGCTACACCACCGGCAGCAGCGAGGACGACTACATACGCATTCCCGCACGCACCAGCGACGCCGTTGCCCTCGCGCTCAAATTCTCCTGTCCAATATACACTTACGAACACGTTTTGGATAAGGCGGGATTTGAATGGACTGCTCCGGGCGACGAATCGTTCGACTCGCCTAAGCTCGAAGGCCTCACCATTCGCGAACTCAAAGAGATGCTCCACAAGGCGATAGCCCGCGAAGACTACGAGTTCGCCTCCAAAGTCCGCGACGAAATTGCGGGAAGGAAGCAGTAAATGTATAATATATTTGAAGGTGTTTTCCTCCTAATGTTACTATATATATATAAGGTGTGGGCAAAAGTTAAAAGAATTACAAAAAAGTTAAAAAATCTTATCTGACTTTTAATTTTATTTCGTAATTTTGGCTTACAAAAAAATCGCAAAAACCAATATTATCATTAATAAAGAAATATTATGAGTAAACCACGCTTAACAATATATATATATATATATTCTACTATTCTTTACATCACTTAACGCCTTAGGGCAGGAAAACGACCTCACCAAACTGCCGCCGAATCCGGAGTTTTCTACGGCAGAGAATGTCAACATCTTCAGCTCCGACAACCAAAAAAACTTTGAAAAGAGTTTCGTTATCAAGAACCTCGAGCAGGTACACCTCAGAATTTCTTCGAACCCCGGAGCCGAGGTTACAATCATGACCCCGGCGGGCAAATTCATCAAAACCGAGCCTTGCGGCGACATTACCCTCGACAAGGGTAATCCTTACTCCTATTACGTAATTTGCCAAAATGTCAAATCCGAAACTTTCACCTTCGGCGGCACAGCCGACGAGTCGCGCGAGGTCAAGTTCAATTTCGGACAATTCATTATCAAGACCAACGTTCCGAAAAAATACAGTCCTACAATAAGCATGACCCATTTTGGTGCTGAAACCAAATATTTCCAATACGACCCCAGCTCCAAAATACCGACAAAGGGACTCGGCTTATACCAAATCAACACCATAACAACAAATAGCGGCTGGAAGCAAAAAAGCATCAACACTACATTCACTCTCGGCGAAGGCGACAAGCAAGAGTATACATTCCGGCTCAAACGCCAATTCTCCAAAACCTTCATGTTCGGATTCACATACACACCGAAAATGAATCTCGGACTTACGTTTTCGGAGCTTTTCGGACGCGTAGGATGGATTATGAACCTGCACACCAACCTCTACACAGCACAGAACTTTGGCGACACACCTGAAAAACGCACTTCGCTGCTGTCGGAGCGTCAGTACCGCGCATCCGACAACGAGGGCTGCCACGCCTACACTGGAACTCTCGGCGTTATCGTGCGCATTATAAGACCTATTTCGGTATACTGCAGCGGCGGATACGGCACCTACAGCAACGTGTACAAATACGAAGGAAGCTCCTACACCCCCGGCACATCCGAAGGCGCGGCGATAGAGGGCGGCATAGTGCTGTACCCGTTCAAGCCAATAGCACTGTCGGCAGGCATCATCAAAATCATGGGCGACAAAGATTTCACCGACGCCTGCGTAGGTCTGCACTTCTTCTTCCCAAAATACAAAGCAAAATATTAGCATTAACGACATTTACATAAACGACAAACAAAATGAAAAAGATAGCAATAATAATAGCATTGGTCTTTGCCGCAGTGGGGTGCCAGTATCCCGACGACGAGGAGGTGTTCTCTGAAAAAGGCGTGGTGGAAAACCACCAGAAGAACTTCAGAGCCAAAAACAAGTGCTTTGTGAGCTCCAAAGCCGGTTTCATTTCGTTCAACACCGCCGATGTGTCAATTTCGGTTGACAACAAAGTGTGCAACGCCGAAGACTTCGACGAACTAACCATATATTACGGCGACGACAAAAACGACATGAACCTCTTCGGCCCTGCCGAGGTTAGCGACAGCGTTATTACAGCAAGTCTCTACTGCCTGAGGCCCGGCACCGAATACTTCTACAAGCTCGCCTGCAAGCACAAATACACCGACTTGGCCTGCACATCCGAAATATTCACCCTAACCACAGAGCCACTGGACGTGGAAATCACAGAAAGAACCGACTATTCGTCCAAAATCATCACCATCACCGGCACTTTCAACAACACTTCCGACACCGACTGCGAGATATACTGCCACGCGGCACTAAAAGAATACTTCATTGGCAACATCTACTACGACCATGTGGCAGAATGTACCAAAACCGACGACGAAGACGGTGGCTTCACCGCTCTGTTCGAGGACATCGACAACTCGCAGCAATACTACTTTATGGTAGAAATCGTTGCCAACGGCTCTAAATACACATCCGACATATTTTATAAATAACTATCACGCCATGAAAAAGATTTTCACCACCATAATACTCTGCGCCTTGGCCATCGCCACAGCATCGGCGCAAGACTACCTGAGCTTCGTTTCCAATCAGGACGGCTCTACATTAAAACTCTCCAGCCAAGGTTCGGGTTCGGTAAATGTAGAATACTCTTTCGACAAGACCAACTGGAGCACCCTCGCTTACAATCAAGTAATAGAGATGGACGAGGACATGCGCATCTACCTCAGGGGCGACAACCCTTCTGGATTCTCCACATCAGACAAAGACTACCGCTATTTTGTGATGACCGGCAGCTTCCATGGCTCGGGATCAGTGATGAGCCTCATCGACCCAGACTGCCAGTCAAAGAAAATACCATGCGATTGGTGTTTCACTCGTCTATTTCTAAGTTGCACAGCACTCGAAGGCGCGCCAATGCTTCCAGCCACAACGCTTACGAACAACTGCTACAACAACATGTTCTCCTCATCAGGCATAATGGTCATGCCCGAACTGCCTGCCATGACTCTGAAAGAGAGTTGCTACTGGGGAATGTTTTATAACTGCGCATCACTAACAATAGCGAAAGACCTGCCAGCCACCACATTGCTACCATCTTGTTATCGGTCTATGTTCAAACAATGCACCTCGTTAGAGAACGCGCCCTACCTGCCTGCAGAAGAGGGCGCATACGATTGCTACCTCGACATGTTCAACGGTTGCACAAGTCTGAAATACCTAAAGGTTGCTCTAAAAGCGTGGGATAAAAATGGAGAGAGGAGTCAGGAAGGTAGTACATGGAATTGGGTTATAGGTGTTGCCGCTGAGGGTAAATTCTTCTGCCCCGAGTCTCTCAGTTGGGTCACCACCACCTCTTACGACAATAGATCCCGCGTCCCCTCCGGCTGGCTCTACAATCCTCACAGCGTTACCATAGAAGAAGAATCCAAAGACTATATCACCATCAAGAATTGGAAAGACATATCCTTTACATCTTCCACCACCTTCACCACCACCCAGCCCGAAGATGCCACGTTACAAATAACCGCAGTAAACGCTGTTACAGCAAACGGCGAAAAAGTGCCAGTATCAGCACTCAGCAACAATTCATACTCCATGGTAATGCCAAACGACGACGTGATTCTCTCAGTTGAAATAGGTGAAAAGGTTATAGACCAAACCGACTACCTCTGCTTTACCGCCAACCAAGACGGATCCACCATACAACTCACCAACCTCGGCAGCGTTAATGTAGAATACTCATACGACAAACAAAACTGGTCGAGAATCAAGGACAACCAGCTCTTAGAGTTCGACCAAGGGCAGAATATTTTTTTCCGAGGTTACAACCCGACTACTTTTTCTAATTCCGATGCCAAAAACTCATACCGGCAGTTTGTAATGACCGGCTCCATATCCGCATCAGGCAACATCATGAGCCTCATCGACCCCACATGCAAATCAAGAGTAGTTCCATGCGAACTGTGCTTCTATGCTTTGTTCGCCAATTGTACATCGCTTGTATCAGCACCCAAACTGCCCGCCACTACATTGGCTAACCAATGCTACCGATACATGTTCGGCTACACAAGAATTACCAAGATGCCCGAACTCCCGGCAATGACTCTGAAAGATGGTTGTTACAAGTATATGTTTGAAGGATGCGCATCATTAACTGACGTATTCGACCTTCCTGCCACTACATTGCAAAACCAATGCTACAAAGGAATGTTCTATTCATGCACATCTTTGGAGAAAGCCCCATACCTACCAGCAGAACAGGGTGCATACGACTGCTACCGCGACATGTTCAACGGTTGCACAAGTCTGAAATACCTAAAGGTTGCTCTAAAAGCGTGGGATAAAAATGGAGAGAGAAGTCAGGAAGGTAGTACATGGAATTGGGTTATAGGTGTTGCCGCTGAGGGTAAATTCTTCTGCCCCGAGTCTCTCAGTTGGGTCATCACCACCTCTTACGACAATAGATCCCGCGTCCCCTCCGGCTGGCTCTACAATCCACATAACGTTACCATAGCAGAGGACTCAAAAGAATATATCACCATCTCTAATTGGGAAAACATATCGTATGCCTCCACAACCGAGTTCACCACCACACAGCCCGAAGACCCCGAACTGCATATAACAGCAGTAAACGCCGTTACTTCAAAAGGCGAAAAGGTGACTATAACTGCTCTCAGCAACAACACATATTCCATGGTAATGCCCAACGACGACGTGATACTGTCGGTTGAGATAGGCGAAAACATCGGAGACCCCACCAAATACCTATGCCTCTACTCCAATCAGGACGCATCTACGGTAAAGCTTACAAACATGGGCGATGTTAACGTAGAGTACTCTTACGACAAGGTTACATGGAATTCTCTGTCAGAAAACTACCTTTTAAAACTCGACGCAGGTGACTGTGTTTATTTCCGTGGCGACAACCCCACAGGCTTTTCCACCGGCGGCAACGACGGAGAATACCGCAAGTTTGTAATGACCGGCTCATTATCGGCATCGGGCAATATCATGAGCCTCATCGACAAGACATGCACCACAACCAAAATTCCGTGCAACTATTGCTTTGGAGGATTGTTTAGGGAATGTAAGTCGTTGGTTTCCGCGCCTGAGCTGCCAGCCACAACACTTACCGAATATTGCTACTGGACTACGTTCGCTGGTTCGGGCATAACCGAAGTACCCGAGCTCCCGGCGTTCACACTTCAGAAAGGTTGCTACCGAGCCATGTTCAGTCAATGTACTAATCTAAACAAAGTTCCGGAAAATTTGCTTCCAACAACCACACTTGCTGCGGAATGTTATCATTATATGTTCGAAGGCTGCACGTCGCTACGCCGAGCACCATATCTCCCAGCAGAAACGCTCGCCGATTATTGCTATTATCAGATGTTCACAGGCTGTTCGTCTCTTGAATATCTGAGTGTAGGCTTAAAGTCGTGGAGCGAAGACGTGCAAGGAAGCTATCCTTACACATACGTCAACGACTGGGGATTTCAAAAGCCGGTTTACCATAACAATCTCGACAACTGGGTAGAAGGAGTATCCGCTACCGGCACATTCATTTGTCTGGAAACGCTTACTTTGGAAACGGGCATCAATCGTGTACCCTCAGGATGGCTCTACAATCCACACTATGTATACGTAGCCGACGATTCAAAAGACTATATCACGCTTAGCCCCGAATACGAATATGTATCCAGCACATCGAAGGTAACATTCACCGTTGCCGACCGCACCGGCGAAGACCTCTTTGCAAAAGCATGGGCTGTTACAGCAGATGGCGATAGCATCGAGGCAACCCTCTCCGGCAACACCACCATGGAGTTTGATATGCCAAACCACGACGTTACTCTGACAGTCAAATACAACTACAAAGAATCAAAAATAACAACAAACGACTACATCATAAAAGTGGCAAAGTCGGCATACTATAACGACAAGGTGTCGTTCTGGCTCGAAAGCGACTACTGCTACAAAGTCAACAGCATCACCGTCACTTCCGGCGAAAACACAATAGACTACACCGAAGCCGACGGTGTGTACACCTTTGTTATGCCGATGGAAGATGTAAACATCAATATCGACTACGACTCGTACACGCTCTACAACAGTTACCTAATAAACGACGACGAAACCGTCCACCAGTGCGCAAATTCAAGGAAGGTAGAAGCCATTAAGCCCGAACGCGCGACAGAGGCCTACTGGGATTTCGGCGAAACCCATACCAAAGACGCCATAATAGGCGACAGGACAGCCCCCACCACAACGTTTTCTAACCTCTACGGGACAAACACATTCGTTTGGACAGTAAAAGGCGACCACTGCGAAATGTCAGAGCAAATCACCATCATCAACGAGAGCGTGATACCGAATGTGGAAACCTACAAAGAAACCTGCGACGGAACAGCCACCATAAAGGCGAACAGCCTCAAAGAGGGTGAATATTGTTATTGGGCAAAAGGCAATACCACAATCAACACCGAAGACCCAGACATACTCTCTGTCAGCAACCTCGCCCTCGACCATAACTACTACTATTACATCACCTACAACGACTACTGCCGCGACACCGTAACAATCGACATCGTAAACAACCACATCGAAGCCGGCATCATAGGCTCCAATCCGCGCACAGTAAACGTAAGCACCACCACGCTCGAGGCGGCAAGCCTGTCAATGTACGGCAGCACGGCATCGGGTCTATGGAGCAACGACGACATTCTTGTTACAATAGAGACTCCCAGCAACCCAGTTACCGCCATCAGCGGTCTTGAGAATAACCAATCGTACACATTCACCTATACAGCATCCAAAGGCGAATGTAAAAGCAAGGCAGAGGTGGTGGTCAACGTGGACTTCAGTTCCTGCCCCGTATCGGCGAGCATACCCCACGCCACGCTTAAAGGTCTGCCCGGAGCGGTTAAAATAGGTGATTCGTTTAAACTGAGCATAACAATGGAGACTGGCTATTCGCTCACTCATCTTGAGGTCAACAACAAGCCAGTAGAAGTTACTGGCAAGGAGGTTACAATCACAGTACCGGAAGTTAAGTATATCAGCATTACCGGCGGGGCTGAGTCTGTAAAGGGCTATCTGCATTTCAGCAACACTCAGGCTGCCAGCTCAACCATAAAGCTCGACAACCACGGCGGTAACGACCCCAATATCGAATACATGATAAACCACATCCCCGGCTGGCACCAGTTAGACGAGTCGGGCGAAATAACCCTGAAATCTTCCGACACCATTTACCTCAGGGGTAACAACGAGTCAGGATTCTCCAAAAGCGAGACAGAGTACAGCAGATTTGTGCTAAGCCATCCGGGATTCAAGGCGGGAGGCTCGGTGATGTCGCTGCTCTTTAACGGAGAAGAATATGACGGTTTGCCATCGGAATACTGCTTCTACTCGCTTTTCCGCGATTGCGAAAACCTTGTTACCGCGCCTGAGCTTCCGGCCAAAATCCTAAGAGAATACTGCTACGCACGTATGTTCGAGAACTGCACATCGCTTCAGAAACCGCAGGACTTGCTGCCGGCGGTTTCGCTCGAAGACCACTGCTACTACAACATGTACGCATACAGCGGCATAAAATACACACCGATGATACAGGCCGTAATGTACGCCGACCATGGTATGGGATACATGTTTGCTGGATGCGCCGACTTGGATTCGGTAAACTGCACCTTTGTAAACTGGCTCGACGATGCCACCGAAAACTGGCTCGCAGGAGTGGCGCCAGAAGGCAAGTTTGTAAACACCTACCTTGTAGAAAATCATTACTTAGGTCCGTCGCGCATTCCCGAAGGCTGGACAACCGCCGAAGGCACTCCCTACACTGGCAAGATATACACCCCGGTGGAGGCTCTGCCCGAATCCGAAGACGCGGCAGTAACCCTCTACCCCAACCCTGCCAAGGCATACCAGCCTGTAACGCTCGCAATCAACGGCTACAGCGGCGATGCCGCCGTAACTATTGTCAACGCCTCGGGCGCGCAGGCAGCATTCGTCCGCTGCCACGACGGGCGAGCCACCGTATCGTTACCATCGGGCAGCTATTTCGGCAGATGCACCTTCAACGGCAAAATAATATATTTCAAATTCATTGTTCAGTAAACATTATGTCAAATCTTAAATCCCAGCCTATATGAAACTTTCAAAAGCATTATTTATTGCAACTGCGATGCTGGCGGCAGCTCCGGCATTTTCGCAGGTTGAAAAATACCTCAACCTTGCGGAAAGCGGTAACCCCGACGCGCAGTACAACCTCGCGCTCACCTACTGCAACAACGGACAGACATCAAATGCCATAAAGTGGCTCAACCAGGCGGTAAGCAATCACCAGCCCGATGCCGCCCGCCTGCTCGGATACCTCCACTACAATAGCGAAAAATACAGCGACGCTATAGCCGCGCTCAGCAAAACAGCGAGCAGCGACACTGAGGCGCAGACACTGCTCGGCTACATGTACGAAAAAGGCCTGGGGGTGTCGCCCAACCCCGAGGAGGCTTTTCTCGCATACAAGAGAGCCACCGACAAGGGTGCTACCCTCGCGCAGGTATATGTCGGACTATGTTACCAGAACGGAAACGGCACCGCCAAAGACCTCGCCCTCGCTATCGAGTACTTTAAGAAAGCAGAGCTCAAAGGCGACGCATCCGCGCTGTGCAACCTCGGATACCTCTACCAAACCGGCACTGGAGTAACACAAAACCACTCTAAGGCTTTTGATTATTATCAAAAAGCAGCCGACAAAGGACTGCCCCGCGCGCTCAACAACCTCGGTGTATGCTACGCATCGGCAATCGGCACCAACTACGACTTCTACACAGCCTTCCAATATTTCAAACGCGCTGCAGCCCTCGGCGACCAAGACGCAATGTTCAACCTTGCCGAATGTTACTACTACGGCAAAGGCACCGAAACAGACCACGAAGAGGCAACAAAGTACTATGAAAAGGCTGCTGAAAACGGCAGAGGACATATAGTAGCCAACCGCAAGCTCGGATTATGCTACCTCAACGGCGAAGGCACCGACGCCGACACCCTCAATGCAAAATACTACCTTCAACAAGCTGCACGACGCGGCGACACTCCTGCGTTTGTCGCACTTTCTCAACTAAATCCAGCCTGGTCGCAAGAATGTGAGGTTGCTTACAACAACGCCCTAAGCGGCAAAAGCAACGAAAGCGGCAAGGATTTCGTTGCTCGGGGACGCGACTACGAAAACCAAGGAAACTACGGCAAGGCATACGAACAGTACAGCAGAGCCGCAGCCGAAAACTACGGCGACGGATACTACTACATGGCACGATGCCTTTTCAAAGGCTCTGGTGTTGAGAAAAACAACGACGAGGCTATTAAAACTATCGACAAGGCTCTCGCCTGCGCCAGCGACTGGAGATACTACGACCTCAAAGGTGAGATATATCTTGAGAAAAACGACGCCAACATGGCTCGGCAGCTATGCGAGGAGGCAAAACGCAGAGCCAACAACGACAACGTAAGCTACACCGACGTTTCGCCGCTATACAAATCAATCTACGGCAAATCGCAGGTCGACGACCTCTCGCAGGTTGCAGCGGCTCCGCAGAAATCCAACGTGTTCGCCCTTATCATCGCCAACGAGAAATATCAGCACGTACCCGAAGTGCCTTTTGCACAAAACGACGGCGAAACATTCCGCCAATACTGCGAAAAGGTCATAGGCGTAAAACCTTCAAACATCATTGCGGCCAAAAACATCACCTACGCCAACTTCGCCAGCAACATCAACAAATTCTGCAACCTGCTTACCTCCACAAGCAACGCCACCGCAATAGTATACTACGCCGGACACGGATATGCAGGATACTTAGTACCTACCGACTGTCCTTCGATGGCAGACACAGCCACTGCTTGTTTCCGTCTCGACAGGCTCTACCAGCAGCTCGAAAAATGCAACAACGCACAAAACATTGTCTTCATCGACGCATGCTTCAGCGGCCGCCAGCGTTCAGGCGGAATGATTAAGGAAGGAGAACGAGCATTACCAAACACCGGACGCAGGGCTGGAACACTGCAGGGCAACATGGTAGTATTCTCGGCATCGCAAGGCGACCAGACCGCCAACCAATACGCCCAAGAAAAGCACGGAATGTTTACTTACTTTATCCTCAACAAGCTCAAAGAAACCAACGGCAACGTATCGCTCGGCGAACTTGTAGAGTATGTTAAGGACAACGTAAGCCTCACCTGCCGCAAAATTAACAATCAGGAACAGCAGCCGAGCGAAAACTGCTCCCCCGCTGTCCGTGATTCATGGAAAAACTGGAAACTTAAATAAACTTAATGTATAATTTTTTAAACTATTAAACACATGAAAAAAATTCTTTTACTTTTAGTAATGGCGGTTTTCACCGCAGCAAGTGTTTCGGCGCAGACTAATCAATTGGATAAGAAAACCATGAAAACCATTTCGTCAGACGCAAAAAAACAAGCGAAGAAGCTAACTGACGAAGGCTGGACACTCGACGGCAGCGGCACACTCGAAAGCGCATTATACCGTCACATGGTAAAAAAAGAAACCAACGGACTTCAAGAAATGAGCCCGATAGGACAGAATGCCGTTTCGATAAACCAAGGCAATAGTGTAGCTATGTTCAACGCTGCCCGCGAATACTCGCAGGAGGCTGGCTCTAAGTTCAAAGGTGTAATGGCACAGAATGGCATGAACGTACAGTCCGCCGAAGATGATGCCGCCGCCAACGAAAACACCTCGCAGCAGTTTTCGCAACTCATCGAAAATGAAATTCAGGGTGAATTGGTAAAATCTTTCGGCATTTACAGAAAACTTGCCAATGGCAAATACGAATATCAAGTATATCTGCTTATCGACCCCAAGGCTGCGGCCAATGCTCGTAAGAGAGTTCTCAACAACATGAGACAAAACAATCAGTTTACCGAAGAGACTATAGACGCTATAAACAAAGCATTTGAGAATAACTAAGTTAATTATTTGAATTATATTAAGGCTGTCTTTTTTGTCTCATAATCCGTTTTAGACAGCCTTAATTTTTATTCGCACCATTAACCTTCAGAACTATGAAAAATATTATTATCCTTTGCCTATCATTGTTATCACCGCTGTTATGTATCAGTCAAGATCTCCGAACCGTAAAAGTTACCGGTGAATACTCCATAAACACCACCGACAGCGACATATCCCCCAAAAAAGCATGGGAGCATGCTCTCCGAAACGCCGAGTTGCTGGCTATTGAAAAGGTCAACAACCGCTCCATCGTATCGGAAACTAAAATGACATCGAACGCACAAGGCGAAAACTACGAGTCGTGGTCTACCATAGGACTTAGCGGCGAAATCACCGACACAAAAATCATCAAGCAAAGAACCGAAACCAGGGACGGGCACATTTTCTACTACTGCGACGCCGAAATCACTGTAAGGCGCAACCCCGTGGCAGACCCATTGTTCGAAGCACAAGTAACAGGCATCAAAGACATTTATGCCAGCGGCGAGGAGTTCTTTTTTACCGTCGAACCCCTGCAAGAGTGCTGGCTCTACGTTTTTTTCGTGGACGAAGACAATAATTCGTGCGCCGTTTATCCCAACGACTACGACGTGCCGCAGCTGCTCAAAGCAAAAAGCAAATACAGATTCCCCGACTATTCCGAAATCAAGCTCGACAAAACCGAGGGCATGACTATCGAACACCAGCAGGTAGTGTTCCTTTTCACAAAAAAACAGCAGCACTTCTACAACGACGAAATCAAGCCGTGGCGCGAGACACAATCCGCCATCAACCGCGAAATACCACCGTCAGAGCGTTTTACAACAATAAAACACATAAAGATAGAGTAGCCGCGCTACCTCACCGCATTCTTGAAGCTCGGACACGGCACTGCCTTGTAGCCTCCACGGTGGCATCCCGTAAGCATTGCTGCCACTGCCAATATTGCTACAAATAATATCATTTTTTTCATAGTCGTTAGATGTTTGTGTGATACTTAATGTATGTAAAACGGATTTTGGCGGCGGAATAATATCTTTCAGGGCATAAAAAAAGCACCGCTTTAATTCGCAGTGCCTTGTTCTTAGTAGCGGGGACAGGACTCGAACCTGTGACCTTTGGGTTATGAGCCCAACGAGCTACCAACTGCTCCACCCCGCAGTGTTTTCCTTAATTGTGATGCAAAAGTATATAGTTTTTTCGTACATTCCAAATTTTTTGCATCCATTTTTTCAAAAATAATAATTACTTTACATTAAAACATCCAATATGTTTTAATTTTGCATCTAACAAACATAATTAAGATGGCAACAAATCTCCGATTCACCCCAAAAAGCAGAAAATTAGGTATTAAATGGCTGATTTACGCTATTATACTAATCGGCATTCTATGTTATTTTACGCCAAAGCTCCTTATCAGCAAGGCGTCTAAAATCTTAGACAAGAACATCATAGGCGACAGAGCCGACTCTCTGCCCAAAAGCGAAGTGTTCGTAGCCAACAACTACCTCCACACCGCGCGGTATTTCCCCGGATTCGACGCAAAAGGCGCAGAAGGACAGAAACTTATTCTCGACTACTATTTCCCGTTGTTCAAGGCCGACTACGACAAGCTAAAATTCGCCTGCGTTGACAATGCCATCACGCAGCTCACCAAGCAGGGCGTCGACAAAGATTCGGCAAGGATCCAGGCGTTGGAGTCGGCTTGGAAAAAATACCCCGACACCGCCGCTCTCAACCTGTTCCGCAAGAACTGGGACACGTATCACAAGAGTTTTACAAAATCGCTGCCCGACTACTACAGGTTTGTCGACGCGGCACACCTAAGATAATAACAAATTCAAAAAAATGATCAATATGAAACATTTAATTTTAACAATGGCGGCAGTTACACTCACACTGCCAATGTTTGCACAGACCGACGAAGTGGCAAAAGAAGTAGCCGGACTTGCAAAAGATTCCAAATCCACAGTTGATGTTGACAGCGGCAAAGTATGGAAATTCAGCGGAATGCTGTCGCTCACAGCATCGCAGACAGCTCTTGTTAACTGGGCTCCCGGTGGCGACCAGCAGATTGGAGCAAATGCTTTTGCCAATTTCAACGCCAACTACGCCAAGGGCAAGCACTCGTGGCAAAACTCGATAACGGCTCAGTACGGAACACTCCGCCTGATTGATGAATACGACGACTTCCGCAAAAACGACGACAAGTTACAATTCGCATCAAAATACGGCTACCAGGCCGCCAACAAACTCTACTACTCGGCTATTTTCGACTACAAGAGCCAGTTCGACAAAGGCTGGACATACAGCAAAGAAACCGTTACCAATGCCGCCGGCGAAGAGGAAGAGGTGGAGACTGCCACGCTCAATTCGGAATGTTGGTCGCCACTATACCTCACCTACACTGTTGGTATGGACTATCAGCTGAGCGAAAACTGCACATTTTACCTTTCGCCACTCTGCGGAAAAACCACTGTGGTGCTTAACGACTTTCTTTCGGAGCAAGGTGCATTCGGCGTTGACTCGTGCAAACACGCCCGCTCGGAGTTCGGATGGTACTTTAAATTGGATGCCAAGTATAACATAGCCAAAAACATATCGTTCGGCACCAACCTCGTATTGTTTAACTCTTATAAAGACGGAGTGTTCGACGAAATCGACGTGGACTGGAACGTTATTATTGCAATGCAGATTAACAAGTGGTTATCGTTTAACGTAACATCAGAACTTGTATACGACGAGGATGTCAGCATCGTAAAAGACGAACACGAATATTTCTCGCTGACGCAGTTCAAAAATGTTATGGGATTAGGACTAACTTTCAAGTTCTAACACCTTATATATATAGTAAAAAAATGGGGTTGCCGATATAACGTCAGGCAACCCCATTTTAATTATCACTCAGCGCATTATCCTTTATTAACCAATCTTTGCTGCCATTTCCACGCATTAAGCAAAGTTTCGTTAAGGGGCACAACAGCCTTCCAGCCGAGCTCCTTGTTGGCGAGCGACGTGTCTGCCCAAACCTTCTCGATGTCTCCGGCGCGTCGTCCCACTATTTTGTATTTTACCTTTACGCCTGTAGCCTGCTCAAACGTATTGATAAGCTGCAAAACGCTCAAACCGGTTCCTGTGCCGATGTTAAAAAACTCTAAACGGGCCTTCTGCTTGCCCTGCTCCATACGGTTGATGGCGGCGATGTGTGCGTTGGCAAGGTCGATAATGTCGATATAGTCGCGGATGGGCGTGCCGTCGGGAGTGTCGTAATCGTTGCCGAACACGCTCAAACATTCGCGGATTCCTGCCGCTGTCTGCGTGATGTAAGGAATCAGGTTGGCAGGCACGCCGATAGGCAGTTCGCCTATAAGCGACGACGGATGTGCGCCTATGGGATTGAAATATCTTAATGCTATAGCGTTAATACCTTGGTTAACAGCCACAAAATCATGAATAATCTCCTCGTTGATCTGCTTTGTGTTGCCGTAGGGCGAAAGAGCGGGCTGGATTGGCGAGTTTTCGGTAACGGGCAGCTTCTCGGGTTGTCCGTACACCGTGCACGACGACGAGAACACCAAATTCTTGATACCGAACTCTTTCATGGCTTCCAACACATTGATAAGGCCGTTGATATTGTTACGGTAGTATTTCAAAGGTTGCTCAACCGATTCGCCAACAGCCTTCGACGCTGCAAAATGTATCACCGATTCGATGCCGGGATGCTGTTTCAAAAATCCGGAAAGCTCGTCCTTAACAGACACGTCAACCTTGCCAAAAACGGGTTTAACGCCTGTTATCTTGGCTATATTGTCGATAACGTCGGGGTTTGAGTTGCTAAGGTTGTCAACAATAAACACCTCATAACCTTTTTGCTGAAGTTCAACAACAGTATGCGAACCAATAAATCCGGCACCGCCGGTAATCAAAATCTTCTTCATGGAGTATAAATGTTAAAAAAATCACACCCCAAATGTACAAAAAAACGGTTAACTGCGCCAACCTAACAAAAAAATCACAAAAAAAAGTTTGTTATAATTAAAATTTAGTATATTTGCAAATGAAGATTTCAACCAACAAGCAACAAGCAAGTACAAGAAACTGCAACAATTATGACAAACCTTACCGAAATATTCAAAGAGATACTCCTCACACAGGAGAGCGTAACAATACCCGGGTTCGGCACATTAGAAACATCGTACCAGCCCGCACAATTAGACGAGAAAACCGGAACTATCTATCCGCCAGCCAAAATCGTAACTCTCAACACCAACAAGCAGGAAGACAAAGGGAATATGCTTGAGACATATCTGATGCAAAACTATCCTGTTAACCAAACCACAGCCCGTCTGCAAATCGAACAGCTGATCAAAGATATTAAAGAAAAATTAGAGAAAAACGAAACCGTAACCTTAGACGAAGTAGGTGTCATCACCAAAAACGAAAAAGGCGAAACGGTTTTAAAATCAATACCCAACAACCTGATGATTGACAACTACGGAATGAACCCCGTAGAAGTGGAAGCAGCCAAACCAGCGGCTCGCACGTCGAAAGGCAAGGTACAGACCTCCAAGGTTACAAAGACCACCACAACTACCACTACCACCGTTAAAACAGCATCGGTTAAAGACACATATCCCTCCGAAACCGATACAAAGGAGAAAGAGAAAAAGAGCAGCGCACTCAAATGGCTTCTCATTCTGTTGCCCATTGCCGCGCTTATCACACTTTATATATTATACTTCAATCCTGTAAACAACTGGGTGGCAAACCTATTCTCGGGAAGCAAATCAAAACCGCAGACCACGCAGACCACCGAACAGAACCAGAACCAGAACAACGTTTCAACACCGGTTAACACCCCTACCGAACTCGGACAAACCGAAGTAGTGGACGACCCCGAAACCAAAACGCTCTTAGATGCCGGATTTTCAACCACACCTTTAAATATAGGCAGCCAGTTTCAGAAATACTACCTCATAGCAGGCAGTTTCACCACAATCAAGAACGCCCAGAAACGTCAGCGCGAACTCCCCGGCTCAAAAATCCTGACCGTAGGCGACCAGCACCGCGTTTACGTAGGCTCAAGCGACAAGGCAGACGACATCATCGCCCAATACAACGCCTTGAAGAAAAAGCAGCCCAAGCTCGAAGTCTGGCTGCTCAAAAACGCTAAATAGACCGGACATAATAAAAATTATAGATTTTACATTATGAATTAGAAATTATGAATTTAAGAATTAGCATTGTTGGATTTTACCATTATTGTAATTTGATTAAAACATTTTGAATAATTTTTGTTATTACGTTTATTATTTAACTTTTTGTAAATTTTAATTGACTAGTTCTAAATTATTGTTTTTCATTTTTAATTTTAATTGAAATTATTTATGAAACTGCCGCCGTATTCCACTGCGGCAGTTTTTTTTGAACAACATAATTTTGTTTAAATAAAAAAAAGCCTTACATTTGCACAAATTACCGATATAGTTTTTGTCGGGAAACACATTTAAATCACTTAATGGCAAAATTAGCAATAATAGGAGGAGGTATTTCCGGATTAGCAGCGGGCATTTACGCGCAAATCAACGGCATCGAGAGCGAAATTTTCGAGTCTCATACCGTAGTGGGCGGACAATGCACCTCGTGGAAACGCAAAGGATTCCATATCGACAACTGCGTTCACTGGATGACAGGCACTTCGCCCAAAAAAGAGATATACAAAGTTTGGCAGGAAGTTGGCGTTATCCAAGACCCCGAAAAAGACATTATCCGCCACGACTTTTTTCTGCAAGTAGACATCGACGGCATAAAGGCGCACGTATGGCGCGACCTGGGCAAAATGCGCGAGGAGCTACTCAAAATAGCACCCGAGGACCGCAAAGAGATTAACAACTTTATCAAACTGATAAAAAAATTCCAAGCAATAGAGCTGCCGTCCAAATTTCCTCAGGAGCAGATGAAATTTGGACAAAACATAAAATTGCTGTTTAAAATGCTCAAAGTAATTCCTGCGTTTGCCAAATACAAGAAACTCACCTTGGAAGAATACGCAAAAAGGTTCAAAAGCCCTGTCATACATCAGATTATCTACAACTACGTACCCAAGCAGTTTTATGTAATCTCGGCGTTCTACATGTACGCTATGTTTACCATGGGCAATGCCGACCTGCCACGAGGAGGTTCCGACACTATCACTAACCGCATGAGAGACAAGTATCTGAGCCTCGGCGGAAAAATCTCTGTTAAGAAAAAAGCTCTTAACGCAGAAATCAAAGACCGCAAGATTACTAAAATCAACTTTGCCGACGGCACAGCGGTAGAACCCGATTACGCCATTATAGCCACCGACCTTAAAGTAGCATTTGACATAATAGGTCATAACTATATGGACAACAATCTAAAAGCGGCATTCGACAATACCATAACACACCCCGTATTCAGCAATATCACCATCTATTTTGGAGTCGATTGCAAAACCGACGACATACCCACCATGGAGATATTCAACTGCGAACCCTACACAGCGGTAGGCAGAGAACACAAGGTGATAATTGTAAACAACTACGCCGACCAGCCCGGATTCGCACCCGAAGGCAAGGGCATTATACAGGTGCTAATGGTGCAACACGACGATGAATACCAGTATTGGGAAGACCTCTACAAAGCCCCCGAAGCCTACAAAGCCGAAAAAATGCGCATCGCCTCCGAAATTAAGCAACGCTTAGAAAATCATTATCCGCAATATAAAGGAAAACTTTCGCTGTTGGAAATCTGCACGCCCAAGAGTTTCAACCGCTACTTAGGGTCGTACAAAGGCTCGTACATGGGATTCATACAGACACCATACGCGCCCAAGCTCGTTCACCACGGCAATGTGGAGGGCATCGACAACCTCTGCCTCGCCGGACAATGGCTTCAGACCCCAGGAGGCCTGCCAAACGCACTCGTTACTGGCAAATTCGCAATCCAGCGTCTAATCAAACGTTTCAAATTAGCGGACAAATTCCGCCAGAACAACTAAAAAAGAAGACGAATGTTGAAGAAAAAAAAGAGAAGCCTATGGGGAGAAGCGTTTTTCAGGATAATGCGCAATTACCTGAGAGTACTCCACAACAACGTATATTACAAACACATATACGTGTTAGGCAGAGAGAATATCCCCGCCAAAGGCACACCTCTTATCATAGCGTCGAACCATCAGAACGCCCTCAACGACGCTCTCGGTGTGGAATTTGCCTTCCGCGACCGTATCGTAAGCATTTTTACCCGCGCCGACGCTTTCAACCGTCCCATCCTCGGCAAACTCCTCCGCGCTATTTACCTTCTGCCGGCATTCCGTATCGACTTTGACGGAATGGACGCCCTCAAGAACAACTACGACATCTTTGCAGAGGCAGGAGAAAGGATTCTATCGGGCGGAACGGTGCTGATTTTCCCAGAAGCCCTCAACCAAGACAAACGCTGGCTCGGCGAGTTTTCGATGGGCTACCTCCGCATGGCTTTCGACGCGGTAAAGAAATCGGAGTTCAAGACCGAAATAGTGATTCTGCCCATCTGCAACCATTACAGCAACTATTTCAAATTCCGTGAGGACATGATGATAGTATGCGGCAAGCCAATTTCGCTGATGCCGTACTACGAGCAGTTCCAGACCAAGCCGCGAACCGTCCAGCGCATTGTAAACCAGCAGGTAAGAGAGCAGATTTCTAACATGATGCTCAACATCACCGACCTTGACAACTACGAGGCTATCGACCACATACGCGAAACCTACGGCAAACGGTACTGCCGGCTCTGCGGCGGCGACCCCACCTATCTGCCCGACAAGTTAGAGTCCGACAAGGCACTTTTCAAAGAGCTTCAGGACATCAAAGAAACCGCCCCCGAAGTATCCGCCGAAATATACGCAGACGCATCCACTCTCAAGCGCAACTGCAAACGTTTCCGCATAGCCGACGACAATTTCGACATACCGTTCCGCACAGGCAGTTTCATATTCAGGCTACTTTCGCTGATATGCCTGTTTCCGCTGTTTGTGGCGGCATCGATACCAAATATTTTGATATTTTTGTCGCCGCAGCCGCTAACCAAAAAATTCAAGGCGGGCAACGGACACATGACCATGTTTGTCGGAGGCATAAGGTTCGCCGTAGGAGCGTTGATAGCGTTTCCGCTGTGCTACAGTCTGTTCTTCTTCCTGGAAGGATACTTTTGGAACTGGCTCTACGCCACAATACATTTGATATTGTTGCCGTTTTTAGGATTGTTCGCATGGAACTACCGGCAGACATTCATAGGGTTAAAACGCGAATGGCGGTTCCGCATAAAGTCGAAACGCAGCAAAAACAAGCGGCGCGGCAAAGGACTCGCGGAAACAATTGAACTCAGAAAACGTTTATTTGAAAAATTGGATAATTTATTAACTAAAAATACATGGAAAAAAGAGTAGTAATCACTGGCATGGGCATATACTCATGCTTAGGCAAAAATCTCGACGAGGTAAAGGATTCTCTTTACAATGGCGTTTCAGGCATAATATTAGACCCAGTACGCAAGGAAATGGGATTCCGCTCGGGACTTACTTCAAAACTCGACGTTCCCGACCTCAAAGGACAGCTATCTCGCGCTCAGCGAGTTTTTATGCCCGAACAGGCTAAATACGCATACGTAGCCACCGTTGAAGCGCTCAAAAACGCAGGCATAGACCAAGACTATCTCGACGCCAACAGCGTAGGACTTCTCTATGGCAACGATTCAAGCGCAGAGCCTGTCTACAAAAGCGTAGAAACAATGTTCAAGAAGAAAAACACCACTCTGATTGGTTCAGGCGGCATTTTCCAATCTATGAACTCTACCGTTACAATGAACCTCGGCTGCATATTCCACCTCAGAGGCATCAACCTGACAATCTCGGGCGCATGTGCAAGCGGCAGCCACGCAATCGGTTTAGGCTCGCTCCTTATCCGCAACGGCTTGGAAGAAATGGTGGTATGCGGTGGCGCACAAGAGGTTAACCCCTACGCTGTGGGCAGCTTCGACGGTATCAGTGCATTCTCTACACGCGAGGACGCTCCCACAAAGGCATCCCGTCCGTTCGACCGCGACCGCGACGGTCTTGTTCCCGGAGGCGGCGCAGCCACTGTAATTATCGAAGAGTACGAACACGCTGTAAAACGCGGTGCCAACATCATCGCCGAAGTCAAAGGCTGGGGATTTTCGTCAAACGGCGACCATATCTCATCGCCCAACGTTGCCGGCCCTGCCAAATCGTTGGAAAATTGTCTGCGTCTTTCTAACGTGGATATCAAAGAGATTGGCTACATCAACGCACACGCCACTTCAACACACATCGGCGACATGAACGAGGCAAAGGCAATCTCGCAGATTTTCGGCGACTGCCGCCCCTACGTTACATCCACCAAGAGCCAAACAGGTCACGAGATGTGGATGGCGGGCGCAAGCGAAATCATCTACTCGATACTCATGATGAAAAACGACTTCGTAGCTGCCAACCTTAACTTTGAAAACCCCGACGAAGACTCCGCCAAGCTCAACATCCCCGGACAGCGAGTTTCCGCCCATTTCGACATGTTCCTCTCCAACTCGTTCGGCTTTGGCGGAACCAACTCTACATTGATTGTAAAGAATTTATAGCCATATTATTCATTATCATCCCCCGAGGCTGACGCGATGTCAGCCTCGTTTTTTTTGTGCAAAAACACACTTTTTGAAAATATTTTT
>JAFYFR010000122.1 GCA_017543645.1 Bacteroidales bacterium | reverse complement strand
GCCGACGCCATCGTAACCCGCGCCAAAGAACTCCTCAACGATTCCTCTTTCACCGTTTCGCAAGTGGCATACACCCTCGGTTTCGGTTATCCGCAGCATTTTGTAAGGTTTTTTAAAAGGAAAACCGGCAAGACACCGACCGAATACAGGGGCGCGGCGTAGAATTGGGGCGCAGCATTATTATTACGACGCAACATAAAACTTTAACATAATTTATTTCCATTCTTGCCAAAGTATTGTTAACTTTGCGACATGATTTTTAGGTTGTTGATATTATTAAGCATCTTGGTTTCAACGTCTTGCGCAATAGAGTCGCGGGATGCGGGGGCTTTGTATGCCGACGATGGTCAACAATCTTGGTGGAACGACGGATGCTCGTCTGAGGTGCAGAACCAAGGATTTTCGTGGTTTGGACTTGTTGAAAGTGAAGATGCGCCCGTATTGCGCAATGTGGTGCGGATGCAGTCCGTACATCGAGTTTATGAAAAGCGCAAGACATTTGCTTCTGGTTCGTTAAGTGTTTCATTAATAACAATTCCCTTAAAACATCTCGCTAAGGAACGGCTCAAAGTCTGCCATCTGAATCATCATGGCGGACAGTTGCTGTATTTCCTTTGCACTCTCCGTAATTGATTTGCCATTTTACACATTATGTTTAACACCGAAGGCGCGGTATAATACGTGCTTTCTGGGATTCTCGTATTAATTCATTAATCAAAATAATGGCAAATAAAGATAATTCAATAATGCCAATCGAGGAGTACGTGGAGGACTTTTCGGTTGGCCACGTAACCAAACGCAAGGTGTTTGGCTACATCGGTTTGCTGTGGCTTGCGATGGGCGCGGCGGCATTGGTTGCGCAGTCGTTTACCGACGACAATAGTCCAATCACGATGTTTTTGCTCATTGCCGGCATCAGCCTCGTAATCTACGGCGTCATAGTGTTCTGTGTGAAAAAAGAGAGGTACTTCTATGACGGCAGACCGATGAAAATGCGCGAATTTTTGTTCGACCAGGCGTGTTTCGACGACGTTATGAAACTCTACAACGAACAGAATTTCAGCGACATGTTGGACATCAGCCGTTCGTCGGCATCGAAAATGAAACTGAAAGTCTTGTTCGCAACCGACTATTCAATCGCATTTTCGCAAATCTACAAGTTCAATCTCTACGATTTTGAACCTGCGGAGCCAGTCCGCGTACACGACAAGGCTCACTGCAATAGTCTCAACACATTGGTAGTCAGCTACTAATGGTTACGTTTTCCTGTCAATTTTAATTTTTGCTGCGGGAATGAAGGTTTTTCCGCATTTCCGCAGCGTTTTTTATAATAAACATATATGGAAGGATTCTTTTTAGTAACGGCGGTATTGGCGTTTGCGAGCATTTGGGCTTGCAAGGTGGGCTACAAGTTTGGAGTGCCTATTTTGCTGATGTTCCTCTTTACGGGAATGGCGTTTGGCGACGGCGGACTTAGGCTCATCATGTTCGACAACTTTGAAACCGCCTCCACAATCGGCACGGTTGCTCTGTGCGTGATATTGTTTTCGGGCGGCATGGACACCAAATTTTCCGACATCCGTCCGGTGCTTACCGAGGGCGTAATTTTGGCGACATTCGGTGTTGCGCTCACAGCCATAATCACCGGCTTTGTGATAAAAGGCGTTTTTGGCTTGATGATGGGAAGTACGATAGGCATTGCGTCGTGCTTGCTTTTGGCGTCAACGATGGCTTCGACTGATTCTGCGTCGGTATTTTCGATTCTGCGCTCCCAAAACCTCAACCTCAAAAACCGTCTCCGTCCGCTCCTCGAATCCGAAAGCGGTAGCAACGACCCCGTGGCTTACATTATGACCGTTACGCTAATAGGAATCGTAAAACAGGGAGATTCAGTAGATTATGCGTCGGTAGTGCTTGACGTGTTGATGAAACTTTTGATGGGCGGATTGTCGGGCTTCCTCGTGGCAAAATTGTTCGTAATCGCTCTCAACAAACTCAACATCGACAACGCCTCGCTCTATCCTATTGCGGTATTGGCGGGCTGTCTGTTTATATTTTCGGTGTCGTATTTTGTGGGCGGCAACAGTTATTTGGCGGTGTATATCGGCGGACTTGTCATC
>JAFYFR010000121.1 GCA_017543645.1 Bacteroidales bacterium | reverse complement strand
TTTTATATATTAACAATCTTACTATTGGCGGTTGCGTTTGACGCTTCGGCACAGCACCGCAGTATGCGCAATCTTCCCAACTACAACAACAAGCTATGGCATTTCGGTTTTTCGGTGGGAATCAACACCATGAACTTCGGAGTAACAAAATGCGATGATTTTTATGCCGTTACCGATGTGTACGGCGTGGAGTCAAAAAAATACACCGGCTTTCATGTTGGCCCGATTTCAAACCTCAGGCTCAACAGGTATTTTGATTTGAGAATGTTGTTCGACCTTTCGTTCAACCAGCGCGACCTTGTCTATTATTATTACGAGAACGAGACATCCACTCAGATACTTAACCAGACATTGAGTGTCAACAGTACGCTTTTGGAGTTTCCCTTCCACATTAAATACCGCGCCGAGCGTATGCACAATTTCGCACCTTATCTGATTGCGGGCGGCAACATCCGTTACGACCTTACTGGCAGCAAGCCCAAAGAAGGCGAGCAGACTGTAAAGCTCACCAAGATAGACCCCTGCGTGGAGTGGGGCGGAGGTTTCGACTTTTACATGCTCTATTTTAAGTTTTCAATAGAAGTGAAATACAGCATGGGTATCAACAACTGCCTGCAGTACGACGACACCATGTACACCAAGGTGATTAAGGATTTGAAAAGCAACGCATTGCTGATTTCATTCCATTTCGAAGGATAGTAGTATTTAGTTAATTTTATAGTTAAAGAAAACAACGGAGGCACTATTACTAGCGTCTCCGTTGTGTTTTTTTGCTATGAAGAAAAATTGTTATCCACGAATGGCAACAATGCCGGGCAATTGTTTGCCTTCCATGTATTCGAGCATTGCGCCGCCGCCTGTTGAAACGTAGCTTACCTTGTCGGCAAGGCCGTTCTTGTTGATAGCTGCTACAGAGTCGCCACCGCCGATAAGTGTGAACGCGCCGTTAGCTGTAGCCTTGGCAACAGCCTTTGCTATAGCCGATGTGCCTTTGGCGAATTTGTCCATCTCGAACACACCCATAGGTCCGTTCCAAATAACTGTCTTAGAAGCAGTGATAACTTCCTCGAATTTGGCGATAGATTTGTCGGCAATGTCGAGACCCATCCAGCCTTCGGGAGTCTTGTCAACGTCAGAAATGTTGGTGTTGGCGTTAGCGTCGAACTTGTCGGCGTTAACAGCGTCGATGGGGAGGAATACCTTAACGCCCTTAGCCTTAGCGAGGTCGAGGATTTCCTTAGCCATATCGAGCTTGTCGGACTCGCAGAGCGATGCGCCGATTTTGCCACCCATAGCTTTGATGAATGTGTAAGTCATGCCGCCGCCGATGATGAGGTTCTGTACACGGTCGAGAAGGTTTTTGATAACGTTGATTTTGTCAGATACCTTGGCACCGCCCATGATGGCTGTGAAAGGTTTCTGCGAGTCGTTGAGAACTTTGTCCATAGCTTCGAGCTCCTTGTTGATGAGGAAACCGAACATCTTGTTCTCCTCGGCAAAGCTGTCGGCGATAACGGCTGTAGAAGCGTGTTTGCGGTGAGCTGTACCGAAAGCGTCGTTGACATAAACGTCGGCGTAAGAAGCGAGTTTCTTAGCAAAGTCGGCCTGTTTGGTCTTCATCTCTTTCTTGGCAGCCTCGTAAGCGGGATCGTCTTTCTCGATACCACGGGGTTTGCCCTCTTCCTCGGCGTAGAAACGGAGGTTCTCGAGAAGGAGGATTTCGCCGTTTTTCAAAGCCTTGGCCTCTGCGTCAGCGTTAGCGCAGTCGGCTGCGAACTTGATAGGGCCGAGGTATTTTTCTATTGCGGGAATAATCTGCTTGAGCGAGAACTGCGGGTCGGGATTCTTTTTGGGACGACCCATGTGGCTCATAAGGATGGCGCAGCCGCCGTCTTCGATTATTTTTTTGATTGTGGGCAATGCGCCGCGGATACGGGTGTCGTCTGATACCTCATGTGTCTCTTTGTTCAAAGGTACGTTAAAGTCAACACGTACAATAACTTTTTTGCCTTTGAAATTGTAATTGTCAATTTTCTGCATTACTATATTGTTTTTATGTTTGTTAATAAATCTCCAAGAGATAATTTTGGCAAATATACTGTTTTCTGTGAAAAAACCATTCAAAAAATATGTTAAAATTTTTTTGCGATTTTGGTGTCTTTTGTTGCAACTTGTCAAAAAATTTTGTTACTTTGTGAGTGTTAAACCGATTTTATCCCGTGATTGCAGCTGACATCATATTCGAGAATGCCATTTTGATTGACGGCAATGTGTCGTTTGACAGTAAGGAACTGGACAAGGACGGCGTAGATGTTGCCGACAACTATATCCAGTTGTTGATTGCAAGCGATTCTATCAAGCTGCTATGCAGCTTCACCCAGCTCGACTTGGTAGTCTATTTTAAGAACGGACATTTTAACCGCCCTCTTAACAACGGATTTAAGAACAACTTCAATGTCGTTACTGCCTTTGCCAAGTATTTTTTGGAGCTTGGGGTGAGAACTACCGCGCTGGTTTCGTTTGAAGGTGATGGTACTTTGTGCTTTGTGATACCTGTGATTTTGAATAACGAACTTATAGGCTGCGAGTTTCTCGGCTCTTTTGAGATATCGGACTCCATGTCGCTTTCGCTCACTAAAACAAGCACATTTGACGCCGAGACCTTGAAGAGCGCGTTGAAATGGGCCTGCGCTGTTGGCTCGCAGCATCTCCGGCGCGCCTGCGCCTCTGCCGAGGCTCCCCAGCGGAAACTAAACCAAACACCTTATTATGTAGCACACGTTGTTCACAACGAGCAGTATCACGAGTTTCTTGAAAATCTTTACAGTCCATGTTACGAATACGATTTTGTAACAGGCTTGTGGGAGTGCAGCCGCAAGGTGAAGAGCCTGCTCGGTATCGACGACGGTTACCGCAACGATTTCAAAGGTCTGTTCGGACTTTTTGCGCGCGAATCGAAAATCGAGGCTTACAAATACTTTACAGATATTCTCCGTGGAAGGTTCGACGAGCTGCATATTGATTTGAAAATAATCCGCCCTATCGACGGCGAGACCCGCTGGATTCAGATTAACGGCAGTTTCCTCACCGGCACCGACGGCGAAGTGATGAAGGTTTTCGGATCGGTGTCGGACATTACGCTTTATAAAGAGACTCTTTCGAGGCTGCGGGCTGAAATTGACCAGCGCAGCAAGCTGATGAGCATTATCGGGCACGATTTGCGCAATCCGTTTAATGCCATTCTCGGCTTTGCCGATATGTTAGACAATGTCTTGCGTCAGAAGCGTTACAACGACGCTTTGGAATACGCGCGTATCATGCGCGATTCGGCATCGCAGGGCTACGAGCTGCTTGTAAACATTTTGGAGTATTCAAAATGCGTTACGGGACGGCTCAAAATGAATGTTACCGATTTTGATTTGAACGATGTGGTGGAGAGCGCGGTAAGCCTTGTGCGCCTTATGACCGACCATAAGAATATCACCGTGGTAAACAACGTAGAGAGCGGCACTGTGGTAAGCGGCGATTCCACAATGATTTCCACTGTCATGCGCAATTTGATTTCCAACGCTGTGAAATTCTGTTACGAAGGAGGGCAGATAGGAATTGACGTGGAAGATATTGAGGACAAAGGAAAACGCATAAGCGTATGGGATACCGGCGTGGTGATTCCGCCAAAAACTATTCTGCACATTGTAAACGAACGAGAGATTGCCTCTACGGTTGGAACTTCCGGCGAAGTGGGCACAGGAATCGGTCTTCAATTGTGCAGCAACTTCCTCGCCCTGCACAACACACGCCTTCATGTGTCGAGTAACGAGGCTCGGACTGTTTTCTCGTTTGTGCTTTAGGCATTTTTTTAATTTCTAAGAGATTATCCGCAAAAAAAACCGCACGTAATCACTACGCGCGGCATTTCTTTTACTCTAACCTATTAATACTTAAATCAATACTTTTAAACGATGTGCAAATATATATAGGTTGAGGCTCTTGATGCAAATTTTTTGTTACAAATACATTTGTTTGCGTTTTTTGTTCTTTAAAATTTGTTACATTTTTTTTAAATTATGTTTCAAATCCGTGTTACATTAGTATGCAATGGCTCCAGAGCCTATTAATTCGTCGTTTTGATACCAAGCGGCAAATTGTCCGGGGGTGATACTTTTTTGCGGAATATCGAATTTTATGAACAATCCTTTTTGGGTTTTTATGAGTGTTGCGTCTTGCAAAGGCTGGCGGTAACGGATGCGGACTTTGAGTTTTTGAGTCTGTCCGTCGGCGAGGGCCAGGTCGGGACGGACGAGGTGGATTTCGTCGTTGTTGATAAAAAGTGCCTTGCGGTAAAGCCCCGGATGCTCGTCGCCCATGCCCACGTAGATAACGTTACGTTCAATGTCGGTGGCAATTACGTAGACAGGCTTGTCGTGTCCGCCGATGTTGAGGCCTTTGCGCTGGCCTATTGTATAATACTGCGCTCCGATGTGCTTGCCAATGATAAAGCCGTCGTCGGGAGTGTAGATGTAGGGTTTGCTGAGGGCTTCGATGTCGTCGGGGTGGTCGTGACGGTTGCGGTAAACGTAGGCGTCGTCGGTAACTTCTACAATATCACCTTGTTTTGATTTGAGTTTCTGCTGTAGAAAAACCGGCAGGTCAACCTTCCCCACAAAGCATATTCCCTGAGAATCTTTGCGTTTGGCGCAGGCGAGGTTGTTTTCGGCAGCAATGCGGCGCACTTCGGGTTTTATGATGCCGCCAATGGGGAAAAGCACGTTTTTGAGCTGGCTCTGGCTCATCTGACAGAGAAAGTAGCTCTGGTCTTTGTTGGGGTCGGAACCTGCGAGCAGGCGGCTGTAGGTGTTTCCGTCCTTGCCTGAAACCTCGTCGCGGCGGCAGTAATGGCCCGTGGCCACATAGTCGGCGCCCAGCTCTTGAGCGTATCGGTTAAAAATCTCGAACTTGATTTCGCGGTTGCATAGCACGTCGGGGTTGGGAGTGCGTCCGCGGCTGTATTCGTTGAACATATAGTCTACCACGTGCGTCATGTAACGTTCCGACGAGTCCACAATGTGTAACGGTATGCCTATCTGCTTGGCCACCATCTTAGCCACCATCTGGTCTTCTTCCCAGGCGCAGTCGCCCGAAAGTGTTACAGAGCTGTTTTTCCAGTTGATCATGAACAGGGCGTGCACGTCGTAGCCCTGCTGCTTGAGCAATAGTGCCGAAACCGCGCTGTCGACGCCTCCGCTGAGGCCTATTACCACCTTTGGTCCCATGTCTTAATCGGCTCTTAGGTTAATGGACGTTGCCACGGTGAAGTATTTCGCAGAGTTCTACGTCGTAGATGAGATTGGCGTTGCTCTCGCCGTCTATGGGATCGGAGCCGTAAGCGTATGCCGAGGGAATGTAGAAAGTGGTTTTTCCGCCCTCTTTCATTGTGGGCAGCGCAATCTGTAATCCGAAAAGCACATCCGCCTTGGTGTTGCGCGACTGAGGAAGTATAAATATCTCGGCGAGGTTTGATTTGTCCTCGATTATTTTTGTGGGGTTTTTGATAGATTTAACAGTGTATTTTATGGCAACGGTGTCGCCAAGTTTGCATTGCGGGCCGCTACCTACCACGTTTTCCACATAGTGGACGTTGCTTACACATTCGGCTGTGATGTTGTTTTCCTTGAGGTATTGTCTTATGACGGATTTGTCCTTGTCCACTTGCAGCTCGTCTTTTTTGCAGGCGGAAGCCAGTGCTATTAACACTGCGGCTAATAATAAAAATAGTTTTGTCGGTTTCATCTCTTTTATTGTTTTGTGATGCGCAAAATTATACAATATACATTAACTGTAAGTTAACTTTGCATTATTCCGTAACAAGATTTTGCTGAAAGTCTTTGATTGCGGTGGTAAGCTGTTGGTATTTATCGGTTTGCCCGCTGTATTCCTCGTTGCATTTTTCGTAGATGGCGCGGCATTGCGTGGTGTTTTCTACGATTTTCTGAAGGATGATGTTGGTGCTGATGTCTTTGGTAGACTGCATGGCGTCGTTGACGTATTTCTTGAGGTTCTCAAGGCCGTCGATGCCTTGTTTCAGCTTTTTTTCGTCGAATTGTTCGCTGGCGAAAATCTCAAGCAGCTTGAAGTATTTGCCTGCCATCATTATAGCCGCCGATGATGCGTCGCCCTGCTGCTCGGCTTTTAGCACAAGGTCGGCGAACAGGTTTGTGGGAGGTTTGGATGCGAAAGACATGCCTGTCTCGTATGCCATTTTGTATTTGTTGCTGTCGGCTATTTCGGTATCTTCTGAGGCTGTTGCTGAAAGCGTGTCTGCGCCGGTGGCCGCTATTGCCGTGTCGAGCAGGTTGAGGTTGTATTTGCTGTACGCCTCGGGAAGGGGTGCTTCCGTAGCGGCAGCCGTGTCTGTGCCGGTGATTTGTTCCGCCTCCTCCTGAGCCTGCGCCGAGGCCGCCGACATCTCTTTGGGCGCGGAGGATGTCTCTGCCGCTTGTTCAACGGTGGATTTGCTGCCGCTGTTGCTGCTGCACGAAACCGAGAGCGCCAGCAAGGGTATGATTAATAGTCTGGCTTTCATCATGAGAGTATTTTTAGTTTTTCTGCAAAGTTACTCTTTATTTCGATAGGGTGTACTAAATATAGGTGTTTTTTTTATTGTGCTGGTTATATAACAAATTGTAGTTTGTGCAGGTGTCTTCGTAGGTGTGGATATAATATCGTCTATTCTTTTATGGTGTCTTAGCAGCTGTGTGGTTAACTAAGTGTGGTCTGTATGTGCGTCATAGCAGCTGTGTGGTCAACTAAGTGTCGTCTTTGTAGGCGTCTTAGCAGCTGTGTGGTCAACTAAGTGCCGTCTTTATGTGCGTCATAGCAGCTGTGTGGTTAACTAAGTGTCGTCTTTGTATGCGTCTTAGGAGCTGTGGGGTTAACTACAACCAGTTGATGTTGGCATCATACCTGTGAGGATACAGTAATAGCATCCCGGTTGCAGCCTCTTTCGCGGCTGTGATGGCATAATCAAATAGCAGTAGTTGACCTAACAGTTACAATGATATATATAAAATCTTGTTTTAATATGCCACATAGCAGCTGTGATGATAATTTTATAGAGCGGTAGTTGACCACACAGTAGCTGTGATGATGATTTTATAGAGCGATAGTTGACCACACAGCAGCTGTGATGATGATTTTATAGAGCGATAGTTGACCACACAGCAGCTGTGGTGATGATTTTATAGAGCGATAGTTGACCACACAGCAGCTGTGATGATGATTTTATAGAGCGGTAGTTGACCACACAGCAGCTGTGGTGGCATTACCGACGAGCCGGAGATGCCACCACAACCGTTAAAATCCTTTTAACATAATGCCGGCGCAGAAACGAGCGTCGTCGCCGTTGCGTGCGGAGTAGAATGCCGGAGCGTCGTGCTTGGTGCAGAGTTCGCTGTGACCTATGTTGCCAAGGGGAACGCCTATGTGCATCAGGTCGCTGATGATGGTTTTCTTGAGGTCGATGGTGTAGAGGTCGCCCTCGGCTGGCTCAACGATGTTGGGCGCGTAGTACTGGCGCGAGAGGTAGGCGTCGGCGCAGGCCTTGTCTACCGTGTAGCACTTTTTGCAGATATGCGGCCCTATTCCCACCAGAATATCCCGATAGTCAGCTCCGAATTGTTGGTGCATTACCTCGGCGGCCTTTACTGCCGCTCCGAGCCGGCATCCTTCGCGCCCCGAGTGTATAGCCGCCACCACTTTTTTTGCGGGAGAGTACATAAGAACAGGCACGCAGTCGGCGGAGCGTGTTATGAGGCACAGCCCGGGCTGGTTGGTTATAAGTATGTCGTTGTCGGGAATGGCGGTCTGTTTCAAATAAAATCCTGCGCCGGCGTCTTCGCGTGTTACAATATGGTAGTTGACTCCGTGTACTTGTGTTTGAAACACAAAGTTTTCGGGAGTAAGACCGAAAGCGAGCGCGAGTTTTACGCGGTTTTCCACACAGCTGTCGCCTCCGGCAAATCCGATGTTGAAATCGCCGGAGTCGTCGTCGGGCGGACTGCTCGTGGTAACGAAGTGGAGTATTCCTGCCGCGTTTTTAAAAATGTCGAACTGCAGAATGTTCGGATGTTCCTCGCTGACGTACATCTTTTTGTTGTTTTTGTTTAATTATCTTAGATTGGTTTTACAAATATAGTTCCAAAGTGCGCAGTAATTAGTTTTTTATGCAGAGTTTTATTATTCGCATAATTGTTGGATTTTTATTTGGCGCGGTTGACAATATTTCCTACATTTGCAGAAATTATTTAAGAATCATGAAAATTAAGATACTGTTTACGTTTGTGATTTCTGCACTGCTGCTATCTACGGCCTGCAACAGCGACCGTGTGTTTGTAGAGCGTGTGGAGATTCCTGATATGCTCTGGCACATGGACTCGCTCGTTAACGTCTCCGTGCCAGTGGAAGATGCCTCGCAGGTGTACGACATTGTGATTGCGGTTAGAAGCAACGTCTATTTCCAGTCGCGCAACCTATGGCTGTTTATCAACACGTATTCGCCACAGAATATCGTGGAAACTGATACTCTCGAATGTATCTTTGCCGACGAGCTGGGGCATACCACAGGCGACGCCATGGGCGACATCATTGATTACGAGATACCTTTTAAAACCAATGTGAGATTCCCCGCCGCCGGCACTTACAAGTTTTCTATCCAGCATGGGATGCGTCTTGAAAAACTTCCGTGTATCGACGAGGTGGGTCTTATATTATACAAGCATCATTCTGAAAACGAATAATATATAGCAATGTCGAAAAATAAACTTGCAAAGTTTGCCGAAATGGCAGATTTTAAAAATGTGGTGCAGCCTGCCGACGTATCGTTCAACGGCACTCCATACGAGCTTAAAGGCCTGTGGAGCAGGGATTTTTTTAAAAATGACAATCCTATCACCCTTGAGCTCGGCTGCGGCAAGGGCGAATACACCGTGGGCCTTGCCCGGCACAACCAGTCTGCTAATTATATAGGTGTGGACATCAAGGGAGCGAGAATCTGGCGAGGCGCCAAAACCGCCCTCGACGAGGGTCTTACTAATGTGGGTTTTCTCCGTACCCGTATCGACATGATTAACAACTTTTTTGCAGAGGACGAGGTTTCGGAGATATGGATAACGTTTCCCGACCCGCAGCCCAAAAAGCAGAACAAGCGTCTTACGTCGGCGTATTTTCTTAACCTCTACCGCAAGATGTGTGTCAACGGCGCGACAGTCCACCTCAAGACCGACAGCCGCCTTTTGCATTTTTACACCAAGGCCCTGCTCGAAGCCAACGGAATAGAGCCGGTGTTTGCCACTGACGATTTGTACGCGTCTGACTACGAGGGATATGCCAAGAGCTTCCAAACTTATTACGAGCAAGGATTCCTCAGCGAGGGCAAAAAAATTACATATCTATATTTCAGTCTCGACAAGGACAAACCCTTGGTGGAGATTCCTAAGTTTGAAGAGATTTTTTAGTGAGCAAAAATGGTAGCCGAGGCAAAACATCAGCGGAATATTGTGATAAG
>JAFYFR010000120.1 GCA_017543645.1 Bacteroidales bacterium | reverse complement strand
GAACACAACCCTGCCGAAACCAGCGCGGGCAGCGTCAAAAGCCGAATATTGAAGAATAGTTTGTCCCGAAGGACCAAGTTTGTCAATCTGTTTCAAACCGCCATAACGGCTTCCCATACCGGCGGCCAATACTAATAAAGTTGGTTTCATCATATCAAAATTTAACGTATTTAATAATGCAAAGGTACATTTTTTAACGAAACACAGTATTAAGAAATTAAGATTTTTATAATTTTGCGCCGATTTCATTAACATTAAAAAAAATTTAAAACAATAATATGAGCAACAACAGACACCCAAAAGGACTTTACCTTTTGTTTGTTACCGAAATGGCTGAACGTTTCAGTTATTACGGTATGAGAGCATTATTTGTGCTATACCTTGTGGCAGCATTTTTTACCAACGAAAGGGCATCCGAAATTTACGGATCGTACACCGGACTTGTTTACCTTACACCACTTCTTGGCGGATACATTGCCGATAGATACTGGGGCAACCGTCGCTCCATAATTTTTGGAGGTTTGATAATGGCTGTGGGACAGTTCCTTATGTTTGCCTCGGCGTGCTTTGTCAACAAATCAATTTCGGTGGAAGGCGGACCTATCGACCCAAATGTCGACAACGGAATATCGCTATTTTTGATGTTCACAGGTCTTGTATGTCTCATCTTGGGCAACGGATTTTTTAAGCCAAACATCTCCACAATGGTGGGCGACCTTTACGAAAAAACCGACAGCCGCAAAGACTCGGCATTCACAATATTCTATATGGGTATCAACGTGGGAGCTTTTATTGCACCGCTTATCTGCGGTTCGGTGGGCGAAGGCAACTGGACAAACCCCGGCAACTTTAAATGGGGATTTTTCTGCGCCGGCGTGGCTATGATACTTTCGATTCTTGTTTTTTGGTTATTCAAAGATAAATACCTCAAAACCCCTGACGGACTGCAAATAGGACTTCCTCCCGCACAGAGCGAACTCCGTCACGCAAAAGACGAACTTGCTCACCAAGAGGCTGTTGCCCACCATCAAGAAAAAGAAGATGTTAAAAACTCACCATTCCGCCTCTGGGGATGCATAATCGGTGCAATTGCTATGTTTGTGGCATTCTCTATCGGCTCAGAAAGTTTCAACGACTATATCTCGGCTGCCATCTACGCCATTTCGCTTGCCTTGCCCGTGTTTATCATCACCGACCGCGGACTCACCAAAGACGAAAAAAGCCGTATCGGAGTTATCTATATTATAGCGGTGTTTGTGATATTCTTTTGGAGTGCGTTTGAGCAGGCTGGCTCGTCGCTCACACTGTTTGCCGACCAACAAACCGACCGTACCATAGGCAGTTGGACAATGCCCACAACTTGGTTTCAATCTATCAACCCGATTGTAGTGGTATGCTTTGCGCCCATTATGGCTATGCTGTGGCAGTTTTTGGCAAAGAAAAAACTCGAACCATTCTCGCCAGCAAAACAGGCTATCGGTCTTATGCTCTTAGCCATTGGATATGTGGTAATTGCATTTGCCACCGATGGCGTTGACAACAATACCAAGGTGTCGATGTGGTGGCTATTTGCGCTCTATTTCTTGCACACCATTGGCGAGTTGAGCCTCTCGCCCATTGGACTTTCGATGGTAAACAAACTTTCGCCGGCACGCCTTGCTTCGCTCTTGATGGGTGTTTGGTTTATGAGCAACGCCGCGTCAAACATTTTGGCAGGCAAACTTGCCACACTTCTACCAGGGTCTAACGGCGAAGCCAAATCGTTTATGGGCATAGAGATAACCAACCTTACAGAGTTCTTTACCCTCTTTGCAATAATGGCAGGCGCAGCATCGATAATACTCTTTGCCCTCTGTCCAATGTTGAAGAAGATGATGAAGGGAGTGCAGTAAAAAAGATTTGGCGGATTCAAGATAATAGGTTATATTTGCAAAGAAACCATAAAATAGCAAGACTATGACATACACAGGCAGCATTTCGGGACATTCTCCATCTTACCTTGATGTGATGGCATATATACATTCCGCCCCCATAACGTGGGAAGAAAAAAAGGATATTGGCTTGCGCCTTATCGAAGAAACCTCAGAACCCGCCTTAAAAAAAGCCTACGACAAAATCGAAGAATTAAGCAAATTGAAGGCAGATTGGGCAGGTGATGGTAGTTTGCCTATATCACCAAAAGTGTTGGATAATTTAAAAAGAGTTATTTTTATTTCCAAAAACAGTGATTGGAAAGAGTGGATGATAGGCCCCGATGTAAATGCTACGATAGGTTTGCAGTCAAAAACCAACCGTGCATTAATGAGTCTTGGCACAACAGAGTTTTCGTATTACGTTAGAAAAAACGGAGAACGCATCGCGGCAAGTCACGTGGATTTCACCCCAGAAGTTTTTTTGGAAACAATGCACAAGATAATGTAAAAAATGAGTACCTTGATTCCAAATACAGAAAAAGTTGCAAGAATTTTAGCCAAAAATTGGATTGTTGATGGCACCATTCTTCAAATGGCTTTTACCCTACGCAATAAGGAAACCTACATCTCAGTCAACCGTCCGGCTGTTGCGTCATACGATTTGGATGTTAAATCTTTTGTGGAAACGCATCCCGACTTTTATGCCGACGAAAGCAAAAAAAAATATTCGCGTGCATTGCTCAATGTAGGTGAAATTAGAGCAACCAAAGTTTTGTTTTCGGGGTTAACGTTGAATATCAATGTAGAAGTGGAGCCTCGCGATATCTTTACAAAATCTCACGCTGGCATATTCACTCGTCACAACAACCAAAACGTAAAAAACGGAGATACGCTATACATAAAATCTCTTGACGATAATATTTCTGCCGACGAAGTATTGCTCGAAGTACGGTCAAAATTGATTGATTTAGCAAAATTAGAATATTGCACAATATAAAGCAGTCAATAATCAATTAATTATGCGAAGTATGTTTTTCTTTTTGATATTTTTTGTAGGGCTCTATTTTGGAGCGTGTTTTTACATCTACACACGTATGAGGTGTTGTATGCCACTTGCCAACACAGGTTGGGGCATTGCAGTGCGCATATTATATATAGTGTTGTGCGCAAGTTTTTTTGCAGGATTTGCATTACAGCGAAACCACTTGGTATTGTCGCAACCGTTTGTTACCACAGGCAATTGGATGCTCGCTGCCGCACTCTACTTATTTCTAATATTTTTGGTAATAGACATAGCACGCGGCATTAATACGTTCACATTCAAGGCAGAATGGCTCTCATTCCGCTACAAACCAGGCGACGCCAAGGCGGAACTTTTTGCCACAGTTGGCGGAATAGTCTGCGCACTAATCCTCATCATAGGCTATTTCAACGCCCACAACCCCACACGCCGCGAAATCACATTGCACACCCAAAAAGAGATACAACGACCATTTAAGTTTGTATTAATCAGCGATGTACACTTAGGTCAGGTAAACGGCGACAAGTTTTTTAACACACTTGCCAACCGAATCAACGCCGAAGATGCCGATTTTGTGGTAATTGCAGGCGACTTTTTTGACGGCAACCCCACGCCAGTACTTTACAGCCACGCCGATTCGATACTCCATACCATCAACACACGCTACGGAATATATGCCGTAAATGGCAATCACGAGTGGATTGGCGACGTATACACTGCCGACGAATTTATGAAAAAAAACTGCGTAACGGTGCTACGCGATTCCACAGCACAACTGCCCCTTGGCGTAACAATTATTGGTCGCGAAGACCGTTCTGCGGGTCCCTTTCCAGCGGGCAAACGCGTTGGACGCAAACCGTTTGAAACAATAGTTGAAAATATCGACCATACCAACTACCTCATCAACGTAGACCATCAGCCCTACCACTTAGAAGAAGCCGAGCAAGCAAGCATCGACCTCCAACTATCGGGACACACCCACCACGGACAGTTGTGGCCTCTCAACTTCCTCACCTCAGCCATCTACGAATGTTCGTTTGGACAGCACCGCCGCGCCAACACCGACTACTACGTTTCGTCAGGCTACGGCACATGGGGTCCACCGATACGCACCACCTGTCGACCTGAAATGGTGGTTATAAATGTGGAG
>JAFYFR010000119.1 GCA_017543645.1 Bacteroidales bacterium | reverse complement strand
TAACCAAGGTGTATGAATTTGGACATCAAAAGGTTAAAGAGCACCTCTGCGGCATCAACGAGTTCCTCGAAACCAAGAAAATGGAAAACTTGCAGGAGATTGAGAGAAAGGGGAAATAATTCCCTAATACACAAAACATTCGCCGCAATACCCACTCTCTTTTTCAAAAATTGACCGGATTTGCGCATTGTTTTCAACCTTTATGCGGTGGAGGTTGCCTTTGCTAAGGTAATAAAAACAGCCATTACGTTCTAAAGTATCTAAGTGTGTTATAAACAGACGATAATCTACTTTTTTGTAATCTTTGAGCGAATGTCTTTTAAATGCCTCATTTAAAAGGTCGAAATCAAACACGCCGGTTTTAAAATTGCCCTGATAGCCATTGAAGACGTTCGATTCTGATTTATCGGCAAGATCATATCCGTCAACCTGTTGCGGAGTGTAGCCGTTGCCGTGGCGGGTGAGGTAGGTGCGGGTGGCAAGATAAACCTCTGCGCCGTTGAGTTCGTTTTCGGAGAGATATTGAAGACCTGTGTGCGTGGCAGTTACGTTTGGCAAAAATCCAAGTTGGGCATCGAGCAAAAGTCCCTGTGTACCTTCGTAAATTATTGTGTCATAATCGTTTTCGTTGATGATGGTTTGCGTTTGCCTAACAAAGTTGAACGCTTCGGTAAACATATCATCAAACTCTTTGCAACGCTCTACGCCATAATAAGAAGCACATTCGGCAAGAATTGTTTCGGGATTATCGCTGAGAGTAAAGCACTTACCCGAACGAGAACGCACCAACGATGCCCAAACTCCTTTGCCACAGGTGCCGTCGGAGAGAGTTTTTTTGTCGTTGCGGTTGAAATCCACATCGTAAGGGGTGATAATTATACCCGCCGAAAAATCGTAAACAGGATTTATACCTTTGTTTTTAAGCACATTGAGTTCGTTAACAATGCAAACGGGGTCAATGAGCGCGGTATTTCGGTAGAGGGTTGGCACGCCGAGCAATGTAGCCGAACCAAACGACGAAAAAATGTGCCTAATGCCGTCCTCGTCAACAGTGTGTGCAGCCTGAGGTCCGCCAGTAAAACGCACCACCAAGGGTCGCAATCCATTGTTTAATGCCTTTTTGCAAAGGTAGTTGACACATACGCCTTTGCCTTCGTCGCCAAAGAGCGAACCAAGTACTATTTTTTTCATAACTCAATTTTTAAAAAAGCCAACGGAAGATGCGTTTCCGTCGGCCTTTGTCAAACATATAATTAATTATAATATTGTGGGCGAAGAAATCCGCGTTTCCACCTCTGCCTTGCCGTTCTGCTTTTTGTAATGCTCTATTGCTATTACAGAAATCATGTCAGAAATATTGGAGTCGTCGTTGGCCTCCACCTCGATGTAGTGGTCGCCGAGAAGTTTTTTCCAGCATTTCGACACCTCGTGACGTTTTCCCGACCAATCAAGAATGTTGATATGGAATAACTCCCAATCGTTTTGTGCCTCATTGATAATCTGCTCGCTTGTAAGGTCTTTCTCGGCACCGCCAAACACCGAATTGAGAGCCGCTTTTGGGTAATTGCACAAATCCGGCTCATCACCGATGGTGATTACGAGCCCCTTTTTGCCTCGTTTGTTGATGGCATCGCAAGAGGTATGTCGCGCCGCAAAATAGTATACCAAAGAAGTACTTTCGCCGCCGTTGCCACCGCCGCCGCCCTCCAAGTAAGTGGAAGTCAGCCATTTTTCCATAAGGTCGTCGCTTGCCTCAAATTGTCCCGCCTGAAACGGATAGCTGTCACATTCGTGGTCGCCGTATGCCGTAAAGCACAGCTGCGGACAAGGAACTCCCTCTGACAAAAGCTTTTTCATCACTTCGGGGAAGTCGTTTTTAATAAGGCTCTCGGGAACGTGTCCCATGCTGCCTGTTACATCGAGACCTATAATAATAGGCAATGTGTCAGGGTGTTCGGCATTTTCGCAACATTCGCGGGTAACACCTTTGGGATTCATCTTGGAATCCATTGTACGGTTTACAAAAATTTCTTCACGGCTAACAGCTGCATATTTGGTAGTGCGCATACGAGCCGTATCGTAAGAATAATATCCTGCTCCCATGGTTATAAAATTTTAGAAGTCCAACTTGGTAATAATTCTTTGATTTTATCTGCTTCGGGGTAATGGCCGAAAAGATATTCATAACGGTCTACCACGATTTCGAGAATGATAAGGTCGTTGCGTCGGTCGATGCCTATCTGGATGTCTTTTTCCTTAAAGGCAGTAGGGTTGAAATCCGACGGAACTACCTGAGTGCTTGTGATATTAGCCGGGCAAAGGTCGAGAATCAGGTTCTCCCTTTGGCGGTCGTACTGACGTATTTTGCGGCAGCGGTCTTCGATGTCGCGACGGTATTCGATTTCGGTATCTTCAGCGATACCTTCTGCACGGTCTTCACGGATTTGCCGGAATGATGCCGTAAGATTGTCTTTAAATTTTCCCATGATATTACGGTTTTATATTCAACATTAAACTTTCTTATTGTAATTTCTACACAAAGAAACGGAAGTATTTTTAAAATGATGCATACTTTGTGTTAATTCTACACTTTGAAAATGTTAAAAAATGTTAATCGGTTAGTAATTAAGTATTTATAAAAAGAAATTTGTACACCAAAAATCAAAAAAATAGTTTAGCTTTGTGATATAATAATAATAGACCATGATAGTATTTCCTAACGCCAAAATAAACATAGGCCTCGACATCATAGCCCGCTGCAGCGACGGTTTTCACGACATCGAAACAGTGTTCTACCCCGTAAAGCTGCACGACTGCTTAGAATTTGTTGAAAACCACAGTGATAAAGACCGGTTTGAGACATCGGGAATCGAAATTCCATCCAACGGCAAGCCCAACTTGGTAGAAAAAGCAATTGCCAAAGTACGTGAAAAACACCACATTCCGCATTTAGACATCCATCTATTAAAAAAAATACCAGCAGGCGCCGGACTTGGAGGCGGAAGTGCCGACGCAGCCTTCATGATTAACGCCTTAGACTGCTGTTTCGCACTGAAAATGAGCGAAGAAGTAAAAATATCAATAGCTTCGTCCATCGGCAGCGACTGTGCCTTCTTTATAAAGAATAAACCATCATTCGCAACAGGCAGGGGAGAAATTTTTACACAGATTCCTGACTTCAATGAGAATCTAAAAATCGTGATCATCAAGCCCGACATCGCCATCTCCACACCTTTCGCTTATTCAAAAGTAAAACCGCAAAAACCGTTGCATAAACTCAGAGAATCTGTGGCTAAGCCAGTTACACAGTGGAAGGATTTAATAAAAAATGATTTTGAGCAATTTCTTTTCCCCGAATTTCCACAGCTCGGCGAGCTGAAACAAAAGCTCTACCTCTGCGGCGCAACCTACGCCTCTATGACCGGCAGCGGCTCGGCCCTTTTCGGAATTTTCGAAAACGAACCCGAATTAGATAGCGAACTCAAAAAAATCAGAATTTTATAGCATCAGTAATTCATTATAAATCAGAATTTTAATAATTTTATAAAAAAAACATCGAAATTTGGAATTATGTTTGCAAAAAAGTTTATACCTTAGTCAACAATTTATTATATAGTTTTGGCAGTAAAGCGATAAAATAAATATAAGCAAAACGATTACAACAGACTGATTATCAATGAATATTGACAAAAAGCATAACAAACTCCGCAGAAATATCAACATATTTCTGATAATGTTTTCAATAGCCGTATACACTATTGTAGGCATTCTTGTAATCGTTAACCGCAACGCCGAAAGCCGTAGACAGACAGACGACAGGATGCAGACAGCGGTATACAACCTCCGCGACCGGCTCACAATCGAAAACAAAACCTATAGCGACAAGGCCTCTGAAAGTCTGAGGCTTTTCATCCATTTCCTCCGTCAGGGCGGACAAGTAACAGAAGAACAGGACTCCATTTCGCGTCAGGTAACAGACTTTGTTTCGGGCGAAACATTTTACCGCAAAGTTCCCCGCTGGACAATCAAAGGACGCGACATTTCAACAGTGCAGAACATTATTGACAATATTTATAGCCTTACCGGCTCGTTGTCAGCCATTTACCAAAAAATTCCAGAAGGATACCTGATAAGCGCGTCGAACTTCGACCAATCAGACAAAAACCTGCTCAACGACATTTTCATCCCAAACAGCAGCGACATTATTCCAATTGTTGAAAACGCCGAAATCTACACAGGAAACATGACGATACTTAAAAAACAGTATGTTGCGTCGTTTTTTCCTCTCTATATCAACTCCAAAATCAACGGTATGATTTCGTGCATGCGTCCGTTTGTACTCAACCGCGAAACCGTGGAGTTTATTAAGAACCAAAATTTCGGAAAGTCGGGATATTTGTTTGCCATTAGCCAATCGGGAAACGTATACATCCATCCCGAGATGAGCAACAAGGAGAGCCTCCATTCTGTAAGGCTTATCAACATTATCAAACAGGCCGACGAAAACGGCAACATCCTCACAGAAACTTTCAACATGCCCGACAAGGACATAATGGTTTGCCAAAAAACAATGTATATCAAAGAGTTGGATATATACATCGGAGTTTGCTGTCCCGAATCGGAACTTAAAATCAACCAATCGGAACTCACCATTATAATAATAGCCTTGGTTGCTGGCGGGTTACTCACAGCGATGATTTTTGTATTTCTTAACTCGCAGTTTTTCAGGCTTTTCAATAAAATACGTAATTCGGTAGAGCTTATCTCACAAGGCGAACTGCCCGAAAAAGACCTCAATCCTTCGGCATTGGAACCCAAGGAGATAGCCGAGCTCGAAAAATATGTAGCCGACATAGTAACGGTCAAAAACCAAAGAATAAAATGTATAGAAAAAATTTCAAATGGTGATTTTGAATCTCCCGAAGAAATCAAGCCCGGCACGGATTCCGAAGCCGACCTCCTTGCCGACCTTAGAAAAAAACTCACCATCAAAAGCCAAGAAAACCGCAAACGATTGGAAGAGGAGGAACATTCCGACTGGGTAAATGCCGGAATCACCAAGTTTATAGAAATTCTCCGTTTCCACGGTCAAGACCGACAGGTGCTTGCATACAACATCATCAGCAACATTGTTAAATACCTCAACGCAAACCAAGGTGCGATATATTTTACCAACGAAGAGAATCCCGAACACGTAACACTCGATATGGCAGCTTGTTACGCCTACGAAAAACAGAAACTCATTCAAGGGAGCTTCTCCACCGACGAAGGACTTCTCGGACGCGCATATCACGAAAACCGTATTATCAACCTCACTGAACTGCCCGAAAACTACATCAAGATTGTCAGCGGTTTGGGAGGTGCGCAACCAGCTAATTTGGTGATAGTTCCGCTGATATTTAACAACAAAAACAGCGGAATGATTGAAATAGCGTCGTTCAAAGTGTTTCTACCACACGAAATCACATTCCTCGAGCGCATTGCTGAAAGTATCGCCAGTGCGATTTCGGGTTTGAAAATCAGCGAACGCACCGAATCGCTTCTTCAGAAGAGTCAGGAACAGAGTAAGTTGATGAAAATACAAGAGGTGGAAATGCGACGCAACCTTGCCGAACTCCGCCGGTTGAAAGAGGACGCAGAAAACAAGGACACCGAGATGCGCGGACTTTTCCGAGCAGTGGAGGCAACCTCGCTCGTCACCGAATACGACAAAGACGGCATCATCACCCATGTAAACCCGAGAGTTACCGACCTTCTGCAGATGTCGGAAGAGGAACTCATAGGCAAAAACCACACAGATATTTCGTCGTTCTCGCCCGACAACAAGGATTACAAAAAATTCTGGGACGACATACGCCACGGTCAGACCCGCAGCATGGTGGAATCCATCGACACCAAACAGAAAAAAGTATGGATTTCGGAAACCTTCTCCCCTATTTTGGACGACAAGGGCAACGTTATGAAAATCATCAACATCGGTATGGACGTTTCGGAAACAAAAGTTCTCGAACGCCAGCTGCGCATGCAGGAGCGCGAAATCAACCGACAGATGGACAAGATGAACGAAAAAGAGAAGGAACTCTTAGACAAACAGAAGTTTATCGAAGAACGCGAGCAGGAGGTAAAAATCTTTACAGAAACATTCGACCGCTGCATGGTGCGTATCGACTTCAACCGTCGAGGAATCATCCTGTACGCCAACGTAATGTTCACAAACATGATGATGATGGCATCGGGAACTGCTGTAAACCACGACCTTACAGAATTTCTCGTGCCCGAAGCGGTGGTGTTGTTCGACACTTCGCTCTCGATGCTTCTGCAAGGCAAGGAACTTACCGAAAAACTCAGGTTCGTGTCGGGCAACACCGGCAGAAAAATCACAATCATGGCCAACGAGTACCCAATTATTAACACAAAAGGCGATGTTGAGCGTATTATGCTCATCGGTAGCATTTTAAAAGAAGGATAGCGTATGTTCAACAATACTATAAATAAGATAAACACCCTTCTGAAAAAGTCGTACAACTTTTACGCTGTCTACTCTGCGATAAGTTTTGTAATAATTATGGTTATTGCGCTGACTATCGGAATGATAGGAAGAAATCGGCACATCAACGAAACCAAGCAGGAGATGGAACGCGCATCGGTAACGGCTGCCGAAAGGGTTACCATGTCGATAGAACAATACGCCGCCAAAATCAAGAAAATCACCACGTGGTTTAACCAGATAGGCAATCCCGAACTCAATTTCAACCTCACGCGCGACCAGGCGGCAGTAGTCCTATCTGAAAACATCGCCGAAGAGCCCGACATGAAATCGCTTTTCACTGTCTGGGAACCTCAGCTATTCGACGGTAAGGACTCGCTCTTCATCATGAAAGAGTATCACGACTCCACCGGACGGTTTATTCCAATTTTCACCAAGAACAGCGAAGGTATCGTGGAGCGCGATTATGTGAAAAACTACAACGACAAAGACGACATCAACTCCTATTATTATTACAAAACCCGAAACGACATCACATTCGGACAGACAAGGCTAACTCGCGAAAACGCTAAAAACCTGCTGCTCATGTCGGTAACGTCACCGCTGAAATTCGGCACAAGGCTTCTCGGCGTAATAGGCGCAGAGTTCAACATCAACAGCATCACGTCTGACCTCGCCGAACTCGACATTCCCAAACAGTTTGGCATCACGGTGATAACTCCCGATGGTCAGATTATAGCCGCACCCGAAAAGAAACTACTGATAGGTAGGAGCTTTACCAATATTTTCACCGAAAACAGCGACTATTATTACCTGAAATTCCGCCGCAACGAGGATTTTGAAACCGAGCAGAACAACGAGTTCATCATCGGCAGAAACAACAAAATCGACGACTACGGATTCAACTTCTGCGTCTGCACCATCGCCAACCACAGCGCCATAACAGGGTCAGGAAACATTTTCTTAGCCAAAGCCGCCCTGCTTGGCGTAGCAGTGTTTGTACTGTTGCTGCTGCTGATTGCAATTTTCCGCAGCCAGTACACCATGCAGATCGACCAGCTTACGCAAAAGAGCAAACACATTACCGACGTTGACCAGCAATATGAGGAGAAAAGCGGACTCTACATTCCAGAGTTGAAACTGTTGGACAACATCATGAAACGCCTCCACAGCACTTTCACTAAAATTAAAGACCTCAACCGCGAAATCGAAACCCACAGCTACAACGACACACTCGACACGCTTCCCAAGGACAACAAATTCCAACAGAGCTACAACAAGATGCTCGAGACCCTGCGCATGATAGCATCGTCGGAAAACGAACGAAAAGAGAACGAAACCCGTCAGAACTGGATAAAGCAGGGTATCGCGCTCATAAACGAATCAATGCGCATAGGCACCAACAAAGTGGATTTGCTCTGCGACAATATCCTGCTCACACTTATTAAATATGCCGACGCTGTTCTCGGAGGCATATACATTCATCTCACAGAAGAGGACGGACGGTATCTGCAGTTGGTTTCGGCTGTAGCCCTCGGCAAGAAAAAGGCATTGAAAATCAAGATTCAAAAAGGCGTGGGACTTGTTGGAACTTGCGCCCTCGAAAAACACACCATCTACCTCAACAACCTTCCCGACGACTATATCACAGTAATGTCGGGATTAGGGAAATCAAAACCTAAGTATTTGGCAATAATACCGTTGCTATACGACGATGAGCTGATAGCTGTGGCAGAGATAGCCTTTATCCACGAGCTGAAAGATTACGAAAAGAAATTTCTCGAAACCATGGCCGACACCGTGGCGAGCGCACTGGTAACTGCCCGCATCAATGCCAAAACCGAGCAGCTTATGCAGCAGTTCCGCACTCAGGCCGACACCCTTGCCAAAAACGAGAAACTCATGTCGGAAAACATCAAGGAGCTCAAAGCCGAACAGCAGAAATCACTTGAACGCGAAGCGGATATGAAAGGCCTTATCGACGCTGTAAACAACACCATACTTACCATAGAATACACCACAGAGGGAGTTTTGCTTAGCGCAAACGAAAAATATCTGAAAACCATGCACTACAACCTATCGGAAATCCAGGGCAGCAACGTACTCGACCTTGTGAAAACCGAACGCGAAGAACTCGAAAAAGTAATCAAAAATGTCTCAACAACAGGACATTACTACGAAAAAGAGATGAAACGTTTCACCAAAAGCGGCGAAGTACGCTGGCTATGGTCTACCTACACACCTTATTATAATTATGAGGGCAAAATCACTAAAATCCTCTATTTTGCAATCGACATCACCGAAAACAAGAAACATCAAGAAGAACTTGAAAACAAGATAAAAGAGCTTGAAAAACAACTGAAAGCGGTTAACGAAACAAAAAACAACAATCAACACATCACAGACAACAATAATAACAAAGATACAAACGATAAAAAATAGAAACCATGTATTGCAAAACCTGCGGCAAAGAGTATCCAGCCGGAACAACCGAATGTACCACTTGCGGAAGCAATGTCAACGAAGGAACAATGTACTGCGCACAATGCGGACATTTCTGCCTTCCTGGCGATTCGCAATGTGTTAACTGCGGATACGACTTAACACAAAACATCAGTCTTAAAAAAACAATCACCCACGAACCCGCTCCCGAAATCGTAGTTCCTCCTGTTCCAGAAGTTGAGCAGATAACTCCACCACCTGTACAGGAACCTATTGTTCCTCCCACTCCTACCCCGACGGCAAGTGCTGAAAACCAATTCAAGATAACCAACGAAGCACCCAAAAAGGATGCGACAAAAAAATATTGCAGAAACTGCGGTCTTATCATTGACGCTCAGTCGCTAAGATGTCCTTACTGCGATTCTGCAGAAAACTCCGCATCGCAATATTGTCCCAACTGCGGCATGTTAACCACGGCACAAGACAAATCGTGCGCCTACTGCGGAACAACCTTCGGAAAGCCTGTCGACCTCAGTTACAACAATCCACCTCAACCAAAGCCTGCACCACAGGCTCAGCCGCAAAGCAATAACTACCAACAGCAAAACCAGCAATACCAACAAAAACAGCCTGGGTATACAGCACCACCATACATTCAGGCACAACCGCCAGTATATAACAACAACCAGCAATACAACAGATACCAGCAAAGAAACATCCCAACTACATCATCGCAAAGCAGCTGGCTTGTAACACTCCTGCTCTGTCTCTTTGTAGGCTACTTGGGCGTACACAGATTCTACACAAAAAACTGGCTCGTTGGCATAATCCAGCTATTCACCGGAGGCGGCTGCGGCATTTGGTGGCTTATCGACTTGATACTTATAGTTGCCGGTTCTTACCGCGACGGCGACGGTCAACCTCTTGTAAAAGACGTATAATTTGGAAAAAATCGAAAAAAAACTGATAAAATCATTTGCAGAATACAAAATTAAATTACATTTGCATCGAATAATTTTGAGATCATACTTCAGAAAGCACTTTAATTTGCAACATTTGTTGATTCCATAGTTTGCTCTCATGTTTGCACTCCAATTTATTCTATTGCTATTTTTTATTATTTCACATTATTATTTGAAAAAACAATGAACATTTACATTGCAAATTTAAAGCCTGACTTCACTGACAGCGACTTAACAGAATTGTTCAAAGACTACGGAACAATCAATTCGGCAAAAATCATCTACGACAAAGAAACCAAGGTTTCCAAAGGATTCGGCTTTGTGGAAATGCCAAACGACGAAGAAGGTCAAAAAGCCATCGACGAGCTTAACGGCGCAACCCTCGACGAAACAGTTATAAAGGTTTCTGTAGCCCGTCCGCGTTCCGACAACAATCAGAACAACCAGAACAACCAAAACCGTGGATTCCAAGGCCGTCCCCAAAACGGATTCAACAATGGCGGACAGCGCAGATTCAACAACAACGGTGGCGGATTCAGAAACAATAACGGAGGATTCCGCAACAACAATCAGGGATTCCAACGCCAAGGCTATAACAACAACTACAACAACCAAGGCTACCGCAACTACAACCAGAACCAGAACGAAGATCAAGAAGGCGGATACAACCAAGGCGGATACAACAACCGTTACAACAACGGCGGCGGATACAACCAAGGCGGATACAACAACAACGGCTACCGTCAAAACCGATACAGCAACAATCGTTACAACAACAATCGTTACAACAACGGCTATAACAACAACCGCTACAACAATAACGATTACAACAACGAAAATGGCAACTACGAACGTCGTCAGTCAAATGACAGTTTCACTAACGAAAGCAAATATACCGACGGTAACGAATAGGTGACTTTTTCATTTATTATACCGACAATAAAAAAAACGGTGAACTCTTTCAGAGCCCACCGTTTTTCATATATATTGATTTCAATCATCAAAATAATTTACCGTTTTGCGCCGCCCATCTTGAATCCTGCTCCGCCGCCCATGGCAAAGATATTCTGGTCGAAACTGTGTTTAAGTTTCTGCTTTTCAGTGTTTTCTTTGATGGCTACGTTGATAACCTCGTCGAGAACGTCAACGAATTTCTTGCCGGTGGCTTCCCAAAGATAGAACGAAAGCGAACCGGGTATGGCATTAATTTCATTAACATAAACTTCGCCGGTCTCTTGGTTGCGCATAAAGTCGATACGGATAATGCCCGACGCATTCATCTCTTTAAATGTCTTGATGGCGAGGGTCTGAATGTTCTTGGTAACGTCTTCGGGCAAGTCGGCGGGGCATTTGCGCTGGCTGTCGCTCATTGAGCCGCTGCCGCCTTTTGCGCCTGACATCTTGCCGCCTTTAACGCCGAACTTCATACCGACCTTTGCACCGCCTTTTGCCGACGACGAACCCATGTATTTATCTTTATAAGAGAGGATGTCGCCGCTACGGATTGGTTCTTCCAAAACAGAGGCATGGCAATCGTGATAACTGCCGTAAACCGAACAGTTGATTTCTTGGAGGTTCTGCACCATGCGCTCAATGATTATCTTGTCGGTGAATTTGGCAGCGAGGTCAACAGCCGCCTCAAGTTCTTTTTCGTTGGCAGCCTTAGAGATGCCTACCGACGAGCCGAGTGTGGCGGGTTTCACAATCAAAGGATAACCGATTTTTTCGGCTTTTGCCTTCATAGCGTCGTGATTTTCAAACCATTCCTTGTCGGTAGTCCACATATAGTCAACGCATGGGATGCCGCACGACTGGCACATATATTTGGTGGCTATCTTGTCCATGGCAATGTTGCTTGCACGGAGGTTTGAGCCAACGTACGGAATGCCAATCATCTCGAAAAATCCCTGTAACGAGCCGTCCTCGCCATACGACCCGTGAAGAATCGGGAACGCTATGTCGATTTTTGTAACCACCTTCGACTTAAACATGTTTGACTTATAGCGGTAGAGGTTGAAGTCGCCACGGGTGGGAGTCATATAGACTTTTTCGCACCAAGAGAGCAGTTTGGGCAGGTTGCGGTAGTTGGAAACAACCGTAAGGCCCGGGCCTGTGTACCATTCGCCCTCTTTTGATATGTATATCGGAACAATATTGTACTTAAATTCCGGAAAAGCGTGAATTGTCTGCAACGCCGAAATCACTGAAATTTCGTGTTCAACCGACATTCCGCCGAAAAAAACTCCTAATGTTATCATTTTATTTTAAAATTAAAATCGGTAATTAATTCACTTCAAAATGCTGAGTAGTGATGTTATGTTTGATAAATTGATTTTCCTTTGCAATGATATGGTCGAGAAGATAACGGCCCATGGATTTGTTGAAACCGCTGTCGATAATCATCTGGGCATAACGCTTCGACTCGGAGAAATTCTCAAACACGTAATTCAGCACGCAAAGGTTATGAAGCATTGCGTAACGAGCTCGACGCTCCTTCTTGTTGGAAAAAGAGTAAGAGTCGGCTGCAGTTTTAAAGTGTTTGATAATGTCTTCCATAGCCACCTCTGTGGAGGCAAGACCGCCGTTTTCGGTTACTTGGGCAAAATGCGACTTGATCTTCTGCGGCAGATTGCGGTGGATGTTGATATACTTGTTTTTCTTCTGGAAAAAGAAATAGAGGTCGAACTTCTCTGTAGTGGCGTTGTAAACATAGTTTTCGTTAACAAGATCCGAAATGTCATATATATTTGCCATCACCTCGTCGTTGATAATCTGGTCGATAAAAACCGACTTGTTGTTGCGCACATACTCCATGGCTGCGTGAGGAGTGTCGAACTCGCGCTCTGGGATAAACGATTTGGGAGCGTAAGTAACGTCGGCACGCGAGGAGAAGGTCTCTGTAGACGTTCTCACAGTCCAGCGTATCACCATGGTATAGTTGATAACACCTTGAAAAGTCTTGATATTGATAGGCTGTCCGTAACGGTCGCGCGCAGGAGTGTTGAGTTCCCTTACATCAAAACCGTCGATAAGCATACTTTTGAGCTCGATATTGATTTTCATATAAGCATTGCTCGACGAATTGATACGGTGCCAACCTTCAAAACGCAGTTCGTCGGAAATACGGTCAAATCCCACATGGTACTGCACTTGGCGGTCTGCCACACAAGATACTGAAAAGTTGCGGTTTTGAGGTTCGACATAATAGCGCGGCAGATTGCGCACCACCACATCGAACTTTTCGGAATAGACTCCGTTTTGCGCAAAAACTGCCAATGGAGCAATCAGCAAAAAGAGAATTGCAATAATGTTTTTCATAGTAAGTCTGAATTATTTAATCGGACAAATATATAAATTTTCGGTAACACAACCAAAAAATAATAAAATTCGCCCGAAGGCAATAGTCTGCCATCGACTTGCTAAAACACTAATGCCCTAAAACTTAAACACATTTGCGTTGTTGCGGAATATTTCGGCCTGACCGTTGAGTTCCTCCGCGCTTACGGCAAGCTCCTCACTGGCAGCGGCATTACCTTGAATAGACTCGTTCAATTCCTTAACAGAATAATCTATCGAACCTATGGCAGACTTTTGTCCGTCGGCCGAAACCTCCACCTGCTGAATGAGCGATGCGCAATCGTTGATGTCGGGCAAAATCTTGTTGATAAGTTCTGTAGATTTGGCTGTGGCGTTGACACTGGTTTTTGCTCCTTCGATAATGTCACTTGCCGATTTCTTACTCTTTTCGGCGAGTTTGCGGATTTCGGAAGCCACAACAGCGAATCCCTTTCCATGTTCGCCCGCACGTGCAGCCTCTACCGCTGCATTAAGTGCCAAAATGTTTGTCTGGAAGGCAATATCGTTGATAATATCGATTTTTTCGGAAATATCTTTGACTGCATTAAAGCTCTGATCCTGAGCCTTTTTGATACGGTCGATATCGGTCATTACCTTGCGAGTGATTTTACCTGCCTTGTATGTAAGATCCACATTGTTGCTTACCTCATTGGAGATATTTGTCATAGACTGAACAATGCTGTCGGCTGTAGCTGCCTGCTGGTTAGCGTTTTGCGAAAGCGTCTGAGTGGTACGGGTGATTTCAGAACTTGATGTCTGCAAATTGTTGGCACCGGCAGAAATGTTTTTTAATATTTCTTTGAGGCTCTCTGCCATTGAGTATACCGCCTTCAAAATACCGGTCGCCTTGTTGGTTTTTGCACTGTCAATGTCGGTCATATCGCCGCCTGCAATGCGGTTGACGATAACTTTCACAAACTTTGGCTCTCCGCCTACATCATTGATAATAAGACTAATAAGACGGTCAGAAGCAAGAATCAAAAGCAATATCACTACCGATACAGCTAATGCCATTGGCCATATTACAGTAGAAGCAGAAGCGTATTTGTCGGAAATAGGATAGATAAACTGCAAATAGGAATAAATAGGAGCATTATAGAGATAAACCATTTCGTAGTCGGTGCCGAGATAGGTGAAATCAATTGTGTACAGATTGCCGTCTTTGTGCTTGGTCATCTCCGCGTACACATCGTCGGGCATCTTCGACCATTCGGCGCGCTTGTCGTCGGGGACAACAAAAACAAAGTTAGGCTCCTTAGTCCACAACGAAAAGCCGTTTTGGAGGAATGTGGCACATGAAAAAGCATTTTCTTCCTGACTGATAGTAGTTTCATCCTGTCCTGTAAAACAAGCTCCTATAATTTGTCCGTTTACCACCAAGGGACGGCAAGTTCCCACATAAGGCACTTGCTCTATAAAAGTACGGTCGTAGAACACTTGGTTTTGGGATATGATGTCCACCACATGGGCGTCGTCGAGCAAGTGACCGGTGATAAATTGTCCGTTGCTCTTGATTGTGGTGGCTATAACCACAAATCCAGCGGAGGTTTTCTGATAAACAGTAAAATGATTGGGGGCAGCTGCCTCGGCAAGCTTAGCTATCAAATCATTGTTAAGATTCAAAACTTCGTTGCCAAATTTCCAAACCTTGGTGTCATACTGTCCAATTTTCATTGTCTGGTTGGTGACATTGATACCACCGTTCATTTTAAAATAATTTTCTACAGTATTTATTATCTGGTCATTACTCATCGAAAACGCATAATTGTAAGCGTTCTGTTTGTCGGTGAACCCCCGAAGATCAGATTTAACATTATCCTCGATGCTTTTACCGAGAATATGTTTCATCGCGTATCCAAGTACGCCCAATACTACAAATATCGCTATGATGCCGAACAATATCAGCAGGAGGTTCATTTTGGCTTTTGCCGTAAGATTCTTTCCAATCATAATCTACATAAATTATATTAATCAGTCTACTACTAAAGTATCAAAAAACATGCTAAACGTAACGACACAATATAATAAGATTAATTGTATCACAATTTTATTGCTGTAAAGATACAAAAAAAACGCCAACTTGTATTAAAGATTGGCGTTTTTTTTATTCAAAATTCAGAAAACTAAGCCTGAGTGCCTGGACCGCCGAAATTCATCGGTATTGTGGCACCTCCTGCGCCTTCAAGGTTCTTGATTTTGCCGAACTGCTGCTCATAACGGTTGATATTGTCCTGAAGGGCAACCATAAGGCGTTTGGCGTGTTCGGGAGTCATAATAATGCGGCTCTTGACCTGCGCCTTTGGCAGTCCGGGAAGCACGCGGATAAAGTCGAAGACAAATTCCGCACTCGAATGTGAGATAATTGCGAGGTTAGAATATGTGCCTTGTGCTATCTCGGTGCTAAGCTCAATGTTCAACTGGCCTTTGTTCTCTTCCATGTTTCACTAAATTAACCTACGTATGTTACTGAATCGTTTTTCTCCTTGGGTTCAACCTTGATATGGTCGTAACGGCGCATACCAGTACCGGCTGGGATAAGGTGTCCAACTATAACGTTTTCTTTAAGACCTTCCAGTGTGTCAACTTTTCCGGCGATTGCAGCTTCGTTGAGCACTTTGGTTGTCTCTTGGAATGAAGCAGCCGACATAAAGCTTGATGTCTGCAATGCGGCACGTGTAATACCTTGGAGCACTTGGCTTGATGTTGCAGCCACAGCGTCGCGGGCTTCTACCAAGCGGAGGTCTTTACGTTTAAGTGTAGAGAGTTCGTCGCGGAGTTTGCGTGCCGAAACAATCTGACCTGCTTTGAGGTTTTCGCTG
>JAFYFR010000118.1 GCA_017543645.1 Bacteroidales bacterium | reverse complement strand
TACTGCCCGGTTTTGTGGCTTGAATTTGGGCAACACAACGAACACCATCGAAATGTCGTTTCGGCGGTCGGCATCGGGGTGGCTCTTGTTGGTGAGATAATACTCCTGTATATACTCGCTGCTACCGTACTGTTCAAACGCTTTCTCATCGTTTACAAGACATAGGGCGTAAACATCCTTCAAGTCGCCGAACGACATTCCTTTTGCCAGCTGCTTGGTATACACCGTCGCGGCGTTGAACAATGTGCGGGCAAAAAACTCGGTGTTCCATACCGACTGCATCTCCACGATGAAGCTTCGGTTGAGGTTGTCGGTGCAGTAGACATCCACTATGGAGTATTTCTTGCCCGGATTGTCGGGGATGTTTTCGGTAGGCATATACTCCACCGATTTAATCTCCATACCGTCGGGCAAGGGCAACAGCGCGTTCAAAAGGCTCATAACCAAATGCTTGTGCTGTCCGAATATTTTCTTGAAGGTCAAATCAGCCTTCGGGTCAAGATACTTGGGCATATCGCATTGTTTTTGTTATCAAACGCAAAGATAAAACAATAATATGAGTTTTCAAAACATTTTTTTCTTTTCCAAAAAATTGTTTCCTATACATTTTTTTTAGATTTTTGCACTGTGAATAATACAGAGAAAATGTCTATCATCACAAAAATAAAGACCTACCTCGCCACTCCGGCGCATACTGTCAACAGCAATTATCATATTGTGGCGTTGGCGTTGGCGGCTACAGTATACTTGATTTTGGCACTGTTGCAACCGTTCGGCATTAGCGAAGATTCGGGCAGCAAATATATCTATCTGCTTGGTTTTCCAATTATTACATATATCGGTTCGGTGATTCCCACGGCCGTTTTTCACCGTATCTACAAAGCCGACGTTGAGGAAGGACGGTTCTCAAACGGCAAAAACATAGCAGCATTTACTCTGTCGGTGCTGCTGATTATTGTGGGCAACTTTTTGTATTTCAAGTTTTTGAACCCTTCCGACCCGACTTTTCCGCTTTTATGGTCGGCTATTTGGCAAACTATCATAATTTCGGTGCTGCTGTTGGGCGTTTATATGGCTTTCGACAATGCCCGCCTGCGCCGCGAACTCGAACACATAAACCAAATCAACCAAAAACTTTCGCAAAAGAACAACGCTCACGCCGTTCCGCAAATCAAAAAAATCGAAACTCAGGGCAAGTCCTCTCCTACCGACATCGACCCGCTGACGCTGCTCTACATCGAATCTGACAAAAACTATTGCAAAATCACCACCGACGAAGGTACATCGGTTGTCCGTTCCACTCTCACCACTTTGGAAAACCAATTAAAAGAATGTGGTTTTGTAATCCGCTGCCACCGCGCTTTTCTTATCAATCTGAACAATGTGGAGGGCATCGAAGGTTCGGCATCGAGCGGCTACCGCCTCAAACTCAAAAATCACAACACCGAGATTCCTGTTTCAAGAACATACATAGCGGAGATTTTGCAGTATTTGGACAAATAACCACCCTGAATTTCGTCCCAAAACCATTACGATTCGTCCCAAACTCCAAATTCTATCCCACAGAAGGGTGTAGTGTGTCCCACCCTATTGCAGTGTTAATAATTCATCCGTTTATTTGCACAAAAAACAAAACGGCATGAACAATTTATCATCATTACTTTTAGGATTAAGCAGCGGTTTGGCCTGCATCTCCACCTGCCTTCCGGTATTGCTACCTATACTTATGGGCAGACGCTCCACGGTAGGTGGTTCGGTTATTTATGTAGCCTCTTTTCTTTCGGGACGGTTGGTGGCGTATCTCGCAGCCGCATTAATAACAGCCATTTTTGCCGGATCCACAGAACTATTTTCTAACCGATACTTCTTGGCTGTTACACAACTTGTTTCAGCCATGCTGATGTTGACATTCGCATTCTGCAAAGTTTCGGGGAAATGTTACAACCCACTGAAAAGCAAACGGTTCAAATCATTATTCAAACACCATACCCTTCTGCTCACAGCGGCGTTGGGCGCAAGTACGTCGGCAGCTTTGTGTCCGCCTTTTATCACATTGATAATGCAGTCGTTGCAATTAGACTCATATTTCAGCGTAATTACCTCATTTATAATGTTTTTTGTGGGTACACTCCCATACTTTCTGCCAGTTCCGTTTGTGGGGCTGACACGCAAAAGCGAGGTTATAAAAGTGATAGGAAAATATGCCGCAATAATAGTGGGGCTTACATATTTATATAGGACAATAGTATTAATCATAAATTCATAAAACTATGCAAAACAATTACAAAACCACAGGAAAAATTGGCAGGAGCATCTTGGTAACGTTACCTATGTTTCTGATAATAATGATGTTCACAACGCAAGGCTCGTTCCAGTTTGCCGACACAGCCGAGTTTGTATCATGGATAATAGCAGTAACAGGTTTTACCGCTATATTCTTTCTGATGCTCTTCAAAGGGCGCACCGATAAGTATCGCGCTATAATGTTTGGCACGGCAGCCGTTCTCTTTGTGATAAGCTTTATGACCAAGTTAATAGCCATCAGAGGGTCAATCAGTTACGACGACAGCATTATCTACAATTGCGACATCCCGTTCTGCCACATTGTTACCACGATGATAATAATTCCAGCTGCCATCAAGCAGACAATTATTTTCAGCGGAAACCTCCAAGGTGGGTTCGCATCCATCTCCGAAATGCTTGTAATCGTAATCGCCATAGCGTTTCTGCTCGGACGCGCGTTCTGTAGCTGGGGCTGTTTTTATGGCGGTTGGGACGACATCACTTCGCGTTTCACCCAACGCCCAGTAATCAAAAAAATCAACCGCTCGTTCAGGTATTTCTCATTTGCGATGTTGGTTTTGATGGCGTTATGGAGTGCCGAAAGCCTTGTGCCGCAATACTGCAACTGGCTCTGCCCGTTCAAGGCCGTTACCGAAGGCGAAAAAATCGTAGACGGCGTAACGCTGCTGAAAAACATCATTTTCTACGGACTGTTTGTAATATTGGTGATAGTGCTTCCGATACTCACCAAAAAACGAATCCAATGCGCCACCTTCTGCCCTATGGGTGCGCTGCTCTCGTTGTTTAACAAAATCAACATTTTTGAAGTAGCCGTTGACGAAAACAAATGTATTAAATGCGGAAAATGTCAGAAAAAATGCCCGATGATGGCGATAAACGAAAAACACAAGCCCGAATTCACCTGCTCGAAATGCGGAAAATGTATCGACAACTGCCCACAAGGCGCATTAAACTACCGTATCAGAGGCACTCAAAAAAATGTAAACAATAGCTTTGCACGTGTAATATTTTTATATCTTGCATTCGCTTTTATGGTAATTTTTCTGGGTTCGGTATCCATCAACGGTTTATCCATAATACTTAGAACAATAATTTAATTATAAACCTTTAAAAATTAACACATTATGAAAAATTTTGCAGCAAAATTCCTCGCAGTGGCATCTATTTTCGTGTTATTAGGTGCGTTTATGTTCGGACAACAGCTCCAGAACTTACTCATGAAAGCACCGTTTATGAAAATCGACACTTATTACTCCGGCGGGGAGATTGAAAAGACTATTTCTCTCGATAATTATTCTATTAACATTTACCAAGAAGTTTACCCCGCCCTCATAGGCGAAGGCAAGGAAGGTTTCCGCCAAGTGGCTATCTACCCAAACGATTCCACAATAAAAGAATATAACATTCGACCTTTTGATATAGATGGCAACACAAAAGTAATAATAGAAAACAACGTTGCTACGATAATCGACGGCAACGGCAACACCTCAACCGTAAAGGTTGCGAAATCATCAAAAAATCTCATTTTTAGAATCCCTCTGAACAGAAAAATTTAAAATCCAATCATGAAAAGCAAAGAAATCATCGCATTAATCACATTTTTAGCTGTATGTATAGGCCTGTACTATTGGAGAAACCACAGATACAAAATTATCAGCAACTATTATCCGCAAGAATTGGTATACAAAACTATCAAGGACAAACATATCAAACTCGACGTATACCGACCCGACGACACCATTCAATGTTATAAAACAATATTATATTTTCACGGAGGAAGCTGGCTGGCTGGCTCAAAGCTCAAAGTACTCGAACATTACCGAAATTATGTAGTTAAATCTTTGTTAGAACGCAATATACAGATTATTTCGATAGACTACACCCTTATTAAGCCGTGGAAATACCATTTAGAAGACTGCATCAACGACTGCAAACAAGCTGTGGAATATTGCTTTGAAAATGCCGGATACCTCAGAATTGACACTTCGAGCGTAGGTTTATGGGGGTCGTCGGCTGGCGGACACTTGGCAATGATTAACTATGCGCAAAGTTTCAACAACAAGCAGATAAAATTTATCGTTGATGATTTCGGACCGGCAGACATCCACGAAATGTGGAAAATGGTGACCAAGTTTTTCAGACGTCAGATCTCATCAATATTTTTCGACATAAAGACACGAAACGTACAAATATTTGATTCGCTTGCACTGAAATACTCTCCCATCTACTATATTGACCAACTAAAGACAGTTCCGATGCTGATTTCGCACGGCAGCAAGGATAAGATTGTTAGACCGTATCAGTCGCAACGGCTCCACGACTCACTGCCCAACAGCTCAGAGTTCTATTTCTATCAAGGTTTGCGACACGGATTTAAGACCATGGACTCTGCCGAAATCAAAGTGTACAACGACAGGCTGCAAATGTTTGTGGCTACAAAGTTTTAATATCGGTGGCTACGAAATCTTAAATCCGATAACCAAAATATCATCGACCTGACTATAAACGCCGCCCATCCATGTTTCTATTTTTTCGTCGAGAATGTCGCGCTGTTGGTCGAGAGGATTTGGTGAAACTTCGAGCAAAAGCTTTTTGAAACGGCTCGACATGAACTTCTTGCCAGTCTTGCCGCCAAACTGCGACGCATAACCATCGGAGAATATGTACACAATGTCATTCTTGTACATATCCACATCGTAGGTGGTGAATCCCACGTCAACATAGTCGTGGATACCGATAGGCATACGGTCGGCGCGGAACTCCTCAATATCACCGTCGCGCACAAGGAACATGGAGTTGAACGCACCCGAAAACTGAAGCTTGCGTGTGTCAAGATCCAATACACAGAGGGCAATGTCCATACCGTCTTTCGCCTCGTCGAAACGTCCTGTCTGGTGGAGCGATTCAATAATATATTTGCGCAGGAGGTCGAGAATGTGTCCTGAATTGAGGTCGTCCTGATACTTCACAATTATCTCATTGAGATATGCCGAGCCGAGCATACTCATAAACGCGCCCGGAACGCCGTGCCCCGTACAGTCTGCAGCCACTATCACTGCATAATGGTTGAGATGCTTGAAATAGTAGAAGTCGCCGCTCACGATGTCGCGTGGCTTGAACAATATAAAGTGCTCGGGCAGAACCTGCGAAATCACCGCCGACGTTGGCAGCAATGCCGTCTGAATACGTTTTGCGTAGTAGATACTGTCCATAATCTCTTTCTGATGGTGGGCAATTTCGTCGCGCTGCTGTGTGGCGATATTCTTCTGCACCTCGAGTTCGTCTCGTTGCGAAAGAATCTCGCTCTTCTGCTGTTCGAGCGCGAGGTTTTTCTCTTCGATGGCATCACGCTGCTGGAGAATCTCCTCCCTCTGGGTCTCAAGCTCGGCGTTTTTCTGCTCGATGGCGTCTTTCTGCTTTCTGATTTCGGATGTGCGCTCGGTAACCATACGCTCCAAATGCTGGTTGCGCAAACGGAGCTGTGCCTCGCGGAGCTTGATAATCATATACACAATGCCCGAGAATGTCAAGATTATCAATATCATAAACCACCATTTGCGGTAGAAAGGACGCTTGATTTCAAAGCTAAATGCATTGCTGTAACACCAAATTCCGTCCTTGCCCTTGGCACGGTACACAAAATCGTATTTGCCAGGAGGAAGGTTCTGATAATTAGCGCGGTGCTCCTTTCCCAACGACGCTACGTAGTCGTTGTCGAGACCCTTCATATAAAACTCGTAAACCACCGAAGCCTCGTCCTTGAACGAAAGGCCGGCAAGCTCAAACAAAAAGTTGTTCTCGTTGTGGCTGAACACCTTGCGTGAGCGATCGAAAGGCATACCGTTGAGCAGAATATTTTCCAAACGGCACTGCGGCACAAATTTTTCCGAACTCTCTTTGCGAAGGTCGAACGACGAGATGCCATGGAAGGTAGCCACATAAAGCACGCCTTTTTTATTAAGCATCAAACCGTCGGAAACAATCTCGCTGCCCAGCAGACCATCGTTGGCATAAATCGAAAACTCCGCGCGGTTTTCCAAAATATTGTAATAACAGAAGCCTGCGTTAGTGCCGAGCCACAGATAATCCTTGTCGCGGGCGGGAAGAATCGAATTGATAGCCTGCGACGGAAATGTAGGAGTGTCGAAAACCTTGAAGTCGCCGTCCTCATAATAAACGCCGAGACCGTTTTCCATGCCCACGTACAAAACGTCGCCCACAGGAGCTAACGAAAGTACCGACGACGGTGTGGTTTTGAGAAGCTCGAAGCCGTTGCCATCAAACTTGACAATTCCTGTATTGTTACCGCCAATTATAAGCGACTTATACTGAATTATTTGAGAAATCATAGAGGTGGACACGCTACGCAATGCGATAGGCTGGCTGTCGAAATCGGGCATATAGTAGACAATGCCGTCAACACCCGTAAGCAGAAACAGCTCGCCACGCGACGATAACGCTACGTGCTTCAGGTTGTGGATTCTCGACTTGAACGTCATCTTGCGTTTAAGCTTAAGTGTGTTGTTGTCAAAAATATACCAGCCGAAACTGTTGGCAATGAGAATCTCGTCGTTGTTTAGCACCTTGACAACGTATGGCACTACATGACCATCGAGATTGTCTGAAAAATCCACAAGCTGATGTTGAAAATAGTAAATCTTATTGTTGAAAGCCATCCAGATACGACCGTAGCTGTCTTCTTCAAAATTGTTTAAATAACTATCCAACTGCTCGGGATAGAGGTTGCGGAGCGAACGGTTGGTAAGTTTCTGAATACCGCCCGAAAATCCAAACCAATAGTTATCTTCCTTGTCCTCAAAATACGAAAGCAGTTTAAGGTCTTTCAAGCCGATACTCTGGTCGAACTTAATCGCGCTCTGCATCAGCGAGAATATCTGGTAAGCCTCGAAATTTGACACGAGGAACACCGAACCATCTCGGTTCTGCTTGATGGTGTGGATGCGGCAGGTTTCGGGAATACCAACTTTCTGATTGATTTTGAGAGATTCGATATCGGTGCGGGTAAACTGCGAAAGATTGCCTGTATAGATGCCGTCGGTAGTAGAGAGCCAAATAATGCCTTCCTCGTCTACAAATACGCAGTAGCATTTTTTGTCGGTAATCAATTCAACATCGTTGTCCACAATCATATAAAGGCCGTCGGGCGATGCGATAAATGTGTTACGTCCCGACTTGGTCTGCGACACGGCGTGAATGCAGTCAGGCAAAGTGGGGTAACGCTTGTTGAGAATCTCAGGCTTGTCGTCATGGTCGAGCGTGCAGAGGCGTTTATCGCCATAGAAATACTTGGTGTCTTTCCGGTCGATATAGATGTGCTTAAACGCCACGTCGGGCATTATCTGCCTAAACGTACCATCAGGATTAAGGCATGTTACACCTTTAAGAGTAGCAAAATAGATATTTCCACGGCTGTCCTGCTTGATGTCGAACACAACATTGTTGCTCAGCTGGTCGGGCGCGCTCACGTAGTTGGTCATCTGACGTCCGTTATACTTGATTGCACCGGCTTGTGTGCCAAACCACATAAATCCGTCGTTGTCTTGAAACACGCACATGATGTCCTCCTGCGGCAGACCTTGGTCGCTACCGTAGAACACAAATGGGAAATAGCCTGTCTGATATGTCTGATACATAGCCACAAGGTGGTTTTGCGCGGCTTTGTAGGGAATACCGGCCTGCTCCATGAATGCATCGTCCAAAATACCTCGCGAACTTGCCGAAACAAGGAACTCAAGAATCTTCTGACGAAGTTTTGGCTGGTTTTTCTTGATGCCCCAGCCAACAGGACTAATCTCGCCGAGAATAAATTTAGATTCCAACTGCGGATATTTGGGAAGGCTGTAAATGTCGAAGTTAACGATGCAGTAATCTGCCTTTCCGCTCATCACCTCTGAGAAAAACTCGTTTGCCTCCTTATAATAATAGTTGGTGATGTCGTTGTCGATCAATGCCTCCTCGTAAACAGAACCCTTGGACGTTACGCCACGGTACTTGTGAAGGTCGTTGATATTTTTGATATCGAGATTCTTGCTGGCAACTACCACGTTGGCAGTAGGCAGCACGTCCACGATGTCGATTTTTTTCAAACGCCAGTCGATAGGTGCGAGAAGGTCGCAAGCCACGTCGATGGTGTTGAACCATTCGGGCGTGTAACTGCTGTCGCGCACAATCTCACCGTTGCTGTCAAGAAAATAATCCGAAAGGTTGGGGATTATCCTGAGCTCAAGGTCGAGACCAAGGTACTTGGCAAACTCACCAGCAAGATAGTGGTTGAACTGCTTGATGCCGTTAGAGTGGTAAACCATCTCACGGTCGCGGAGACCGACTATCAGCTTTCCCGACTCCATAATCTCATCGAGGTCGCCATAGTTAGAAAATCCGTCGGCAGATTCCGAGTATGAGTTAATTATCTCATTGTAAGATAAATAGTTAACACCAAATTTAGAAGTAAACAGCTTGTCCAACACGCCGCTACCGCGAGTCATTGCAAAAAAGTCGTTGATGGCGTTGCGCAGCGAGCGGTTGCCTTTTTCCACTGCCCAGCCCACATTGTCAGGTTTGGCGATAGGGAATGCGAGTTTGAACTGCTGGTTGTCGTTAACAAACTGCAAGCCGAGATAAGATACGGTGATAAATCCGTCAACCTTGCCCTGACGTGCCAAAAGTTGCGACTCCTCCTCGCTCTTGGTTGATACAAAGGTTATTCCGCCGCCGATAAGCTCGTTGATTTTGGAAATATTGGTGGCGTATGACGAATTTTCAAGGAAAGCTATGCGGAGACCCTTGAGGTCGCGGTAGTTCTTGACATTGAGCTTCTTGCCTGTCTTCTGGAGCGATTCGGGAAGGATAAAGTTGTTGAAAAGAGCCTTACGGTTTTTGCGCTTGCTAACAATGAGCAAGTCGGTTACGTCCATCACGCCTGCAAAGTCGAAGAATTTTTCGCGCCAAGCATAAATATATGTTGTACCGCAGATAAAGTCGGCACGCTTGAGCGCGTCGGGAGTGTAACTGATAGAATCATTAGTCTGATAGTCGGGCGGGATAATGCCGTTTTGCGAAAAGATTTCATTCCACGACACCGTAACTATCTCTAAATCAACATTAAGAAATTTTGCAAACTCTTTGGCTAAATTAAAATTGACTGTTTGTTTGCCACTTTCGGTAAACGCCACCCGCATAACGCCACTGCGACGTATTTCGTCGAGGGAGCGTCCCCAAACCGCCTGTGTTACAAGTGTTAATAATATCAGTATCGATAAAATCTTCTTCATCAGTCTACTTCAAAATGCCGTATTTTTTTCAGATTGCAAATATAATTAACTTTATTTGTTTTCGGTTGTATTAAATACAATTTTTGTGCCTATTAACCCTAAAAATGTTAAATAACTAAAAATAATGACGATTCTACACACATAAAATACCATTAAATAGGTATTGCGGAAGCAGGCGTGCGGCTCTACCTTTGCACCGTACAAAATTTAAGGCAGTACCTTTCACAATTTTGATTGTTTGTTTGATTTTTTTATCGCAAAAAACGCCGTCGAAGTGATTCGAAGGCGTTTTTTTATTTCTGACTAAGCGACTCCACTATCCGTTTCATATCCTTGCTGTATTCGTCGGATTTGGAGGCGGAAATCATTGCAAATACTTGATAATAAGATGTTTTGCCTTCGTAAAGGGCAAGACGGATGTAAGATTTGTCGGTTTCGTATTTGGCATTGTAGGTTAATATTCTGACCTTCATAGAGTTAATCACTGTGTCGCGGTTTTCTGAAACGGTGAACTTCAAAGCCTCTGCCATCAACTGCGAAACCACCATTGAGCAATAACCGTCGAAACCTTTGGCGGCGGCAAATTGAACCGAATCGGGATTCTCTATCAAATAATTATCAATCAAATTGTTATATAAATCAATAGAATCGGCTATCACCATCACCGAAATGCTGTTGTCGAGATTGCCGTACTGCATTATGGCATATTGGTTCAACCCCTTGATGGCGTGCATATCGGGCGGAAGCATCAACGAAATGGTTGAGTCTGATGATTTTGTCTCCACCCAATTGTCTTTGGGCGCACAGGCTGACAAAAGTGTTACAAATAAAAGTGTTATAACGGTAACGTGCTTATACATTGTACTTTGCTTTAAGATAATTGTCGATACGTTTTAATCCCTCCCCGATGTTTTCAAGGCTGTTGGCATACGAAAAACGTATAAATCCCTGACCCTGATAGCCGAAATCAGTTCCCGGAGTTACGCCTACGTGAGCGTTTTCCAGAATATCGAACGCAAAACGGTATGAATCATTGGTATACCTGCGGGCGTCGGCAAACACGTAGAATGCTCCTTCGGGTTCGGCTGATATTTCCAAGCCTATCTTTCGGATGTTCTCTACCATAAACTTGCGGCGTTGGTCGTAGGTTATGCGCATATTCTCCACATCTTGGTCTGCGCTGCGGATGGCTTCGAGCCCAGCCTCCTGAGATATTGACGGTGCGCATATAAAGAGGTTCTGCTGCATAATCTGCAACTTGCGCATATATTTTAAAGGTGCCACAACATAGCCAAGGCGCAATCCTGTCATAGCATAACGTTTTGAAAATCCGTTGATTACAATGGCATCTGATGTATATTCTAAGATTGAATGTGCTTTGCCGCTGTATACAAGACCGTGATAAATTTCGTCGGAAATTACTGTTACACCGAGATTTGCAATGGCGTTGAGGGTCTCGCCCGGAATAACGCAGCCCAGAGGGTTCGACGGCGAAGTAACAAAGATAGCTCGTGTCTTGGCTGTGATTTTTGCCTTTATGTCATCGATATTGATTTTGAATCCGTTGTCGGGATTGAGTTTCACCTCCACAGGCACGGCGTTGGCGGCAAGAATAAAGTTGCGGTAGCACGAATAGCCGGGATTAAAAATTATCACCTCGTCGCCGGGATTGCAGAGCAGCTGCAGCACCATGAGTATCGCGGGCGACGACCCTGATGTTACCACCACATTGTCGGCGGTGAAATTTGTGCCGTATTCGCGGGCGTAGAGGTCGGCAATAGCCTCACGGAGGTTGTGGTTGCCGAGCGAATGGGTGTAATGGGTATGTCCATTTTCCATAGCCCTTGAAACGGCATTAACCACGCAATGCGGCACATTAAAATCGGGTTCGCCCACTTCCATGTGAATAACGTTGATGCCTTTGCACTCAAGTTCCTGAGCTCGTTCAAGCACCTCCATCACCATAAAAGGCGACATTTTGTCGATATTCTGATTCATATTAAACTCTTTTTAAAACTCCGCAAAAGTATTATTTTTTGAATACAAAATAACCCAACATCAACAAGTATTTTTTTTCAAATGCAACCATTCCATAAAAAAAATGTGTACCTTTGTCCGCCGCAATAATACCATCGCGGCAAACAAAACATTAAACCACAATGAACACATTTGAAGTTTTTAAGTTATTTCCAATAACGATAGAGAGTGCCAAGGGATTGGAACTCACTGATTCTGAGGGTAAAAAATATCTCGACCTCTATGGCGGACACGGTGTAATCAGTATCGGCCACTGTCAGGAAGATTATGTAAAAGCCATTACGGCGCAATTAAACAAAATCGGATTCTATTCTAATTCGGTGCACATTCCGTTGCAAGAGGAATTGGCTGTTAAGTTGCAGAAACTCAGCGGATACAGCGATTACAAACTCTTCCTCGTAAATTCGGGTGCAGAGGCCAACGAAAACGCCTTGAAACTCGCCTCGTTTTACACCAACAGGAGCAAGGTGATAAGTTTTCACGGCGCATTTTTCGGCAGGACGTCGCTTGCAGTGGCTGTTACCGACAATCCCGCAATTCAGGCTCCAATCAACAAAACCGACAAGGTGCTTTGGGCTAACCTCAACGACATCGAATCTGTTAAGAAAGTGATTGACAGCGATGTAGCGGCAGTTATCGTGGAAGGCATCCAAGGCGTTGGCGGCGTTCAGATAGCCACGGACGAATTTTTGAAGCAACTTCGCGAACTCTGCACGCAAAACGGCACTATGCTCATCATCGACGAAATTCAGTGTGGCTACGGACGTTCTGGCAAATTCTTCTCGCACCAATATTCGGGCGTCAAGGCCGACATCATAACAATGGCAAAGGGCATAGCCAACGGTTTCCCCGTGGGCGCAGTAATGATTGACCCCAATATACCTGCAAAATTCGGAATGTTGGGTACCACATTTGGCGGCAACCACCTCGGATGCGCTGCTGCAATTGCCACCGCCGACGTGATGGCTAAGTACAATTACGTGGACAATGCCGCCAAGATGGGCGCATACCTGATGGGCAAACTCAAAGGCCACAAGGCAATCAAAGACCTTCGCGGTCGCGGCTTGATGGTTGGTATTGAGACCGTTGCCGACGCAGCCGAAATCCGCAACAAACTCCTCTTCGACGAACACATCTTCACGGGATTCTCCGGCGGTGTCAATACCATCCGCCTCATCCCGCCGCTCTGCATCACCGAGAAGGAAATCGACAGGTTTGTGGAGGCATTTGACAAGGTGACAAAATAATGCATAATT
>JAFYFR010000117.1 GCA_017543645.1 Bacteroidales bacterium | reverse complement strand
GAAAATTCCGACGCCGAAATTTGCGTTATCAACACCTGCACCATCACCAACCAATCCGACAAAAAGAGCCGCGAATATATCAACCGCGCCATCCGCAAAGGTTCGCTCGTGATAGTAACAGGCTGTATGGCAGAGCAATACTCAAAAAAATATCTCGTCAACAATTCCAACGTTATTGTGGTAGACAACAAACACAAAAACCGCATTTTCGACATTGTGGAGGCGCATCTCGGCGGCGAATTTTCGACTGTGGACAGTTTTGAGGGCGATGTGTTTGGGTTTGAACCCGCCAAAGAAACATTCCACACCCGCTCTATCGTAAAAATTCAAGACGGCTGCAACAATTTTTGTTCGTACTGCATAGTGCCTTACGTGCGCGGAAGGGCTGTGTCGCGTCCCGCTGAGGATATTATCGCAAACATCACCACCGAACTTGATTACGGTTTTAAAGAGATTGTGCTCACCGGCGTCAACATTTCTAAGTATAATTATAAAGGTATCGGATTTGAAGATTTGATTAAACGCATTTTGCTGATTGATAAGGATTTCCGTTTGCGTATAGCGTCGATTGAGCCCGACGATTTTTCGGATAGTTTTATCCAACTGTTTAAAAATCCGAAACTTGCGCCACACATTCACCTCTGTTTGCAAAGCGGCAGCAACGACGTACTCAAACGTATGCACCGCCATTACACAAGAGAAGATTTTTTTGCAATAGCCGACAAATTTAGAAGCATTATCCCTAATTTTAACATTACAACAGATATTATTGTAGGTTTACCCGGCGAAACCGACGAAGATTTTCTTCAAACCTTAGATGCGGCAGAGCGTATCGGATTTGGTCATATCCACGTATTTAAATATTCACGACGCAGCGGCACCAAAGCCGACACAATGGAAAACCAAGTGGATGAGAAAGTTAAGAACGCACGATCGAAACAATTGCGCCAACTTGCCGACCGCCTTACGCAAAAATACTTCGACAGTATGGTTGGCAGAACTCAATGCGTTCTTGCCGAAACCATTGGCGACGACGGCTACGTTTACGGCTACGGCGAGAACTACATCCGCCTGAAATTCAAGACCGAGAACCCCCGCCTCAATGAGTTTTATCAAATAGAGGTTGCAACAAAAAATGGCGTTGCCGAAGCCACGCCATTGATTTGATAATCATATTTCGATTGGCTTATTTTTTAAGAAATCCGTTGAGAATCTTCATGAGCAGTGGAATGCTTATCGGTTTGGTCATGTAGTAGTTGCACCCTGCCTGAATTGTCTTGTCTTTTTCGTCGGTAAGGGCGTAGGCTGTCTGTGCTATTATCACAACCTCTTTGTTGAACTCCCTAATGGCTCGTGTGGCATCGTAACCGTTCATCACCGGCATCTTGATGTCCATAAGTATGAGGTCGATTTCGGGATGTGCCTTCATGGTTTCAACAGCCTGCTGACCGTTTTCTGCCCAGATAATTTCGGCACCTGTCTCGGCGAGTATCTCGCGCATAAGCATACGGTTCATCTCCTCGTCTTCGGCAATCATTATTTTTTTGCCTTTGAGTGTTGTTTCGGAGTTGTCGTCCGAGCCGGAAGCTCCGTATTCGTCGGCAATGTTAAGTTCTGGGTCGTATGGAAGCGTGAAGAAGAATGTGCTGCCTTCTCCTTCGGTAGATTCTACCCACATTTTGCCGCCGAGCAGTTCCACAAGTTTTTTGGAGATGGCGAGACCCAGACCTGTTCCCTGCTGGTTTTTGTCGCCATTCTGCTCTATTTGTCCAAAACGCTCGAATATCACGTTGAGTTTGTCCTGAGGCATTCCCTGACCTGTGTCCTTTACGTAGAAAAGCAGTTCTTCCGGAGTGTTGAATCGGTATCCGAACTCGATATAGCCCTTGTCGGTAAACTTCATCGCATTGGTGATGAGGTTGTTGATTACCTGCTTGAAACGGAACGGGTCGGTCTCTATCTGGAAGTCGTCGGTTTCTACAGCGTTTTTCACTGTAAATTCTATGCCTTTTTCCTTGATGTTGTTGATTTGGTACTGCGAAATGTAAATCTCGTTCATCATCGGGTTGAGCGGCAACTTGCGTGTCTTTACTTTGAGTTGTCCGGCTTCGATTTTGGAGATGTCGATAATGTCGTTGATAAGGTTCAAGAGGCTCTTTCCGCTGCTAACAATGAGGTCGAGATACTTGGCTTTTGTGCCGGTAAGTCCGCTGGTTTTTGCCAAAAGTTCCGAGAAACCTATAATTGAGTTCATCGGAGTGCGAATCTCGTGGCTCATGTTGGCGAGAAACGCCGATTTCAGCTTGTCTGATTCTTCGGCTTTCTGCTTTGCCTCTATAAGTTCTTTCTCCCATTGTTTGCGTTTGGTTATGTCGCGGATTGTGAGCGCACAACCTTTGGCTGTGTCGGTTTCGTATTTCGACACGGTCATATCGGCAATGTATGTTTCGCCGTTTTTATTGACGCAAACGCCCTCAAAAGGTGCTTCGGTATAGCGGCACGTGCCAGTTTCGAGGAATTTCTTAACCTCTGCTTCGGCAGTTGCACGGCGGCTTTGTTCTGGTTGAAGCAGGCTGAGCAATGGAATACCTTTCACCTCGTCGTTGTGGAACCCAGTGAGTTTTTCGGCAGCGGGGTTGAGCGATATTACCTTGACTTTTTCATCGGTAACGATCAGTGCCTCAAACGCATTCATACTCAGTTTGGTGTAAATCTCGTTGGTGGATTTTTCTTGTGAAACAGCTTTCTGACGTTCTGCCTCGGTTTTGGCGATGATTTTTGTCATCTTGTGGAACTCGTTGTAGAGGTCTGCCACTTCGTCGTGGTTATGGGGCAAAGGAATGTCTTGCGTGTAGTCGCCGTTGTCGTTGGCTTTTTTGATATGCTCTGTAAGCTTGTTGATGGGATTCCATAGCGGTTTGGCTATCATCCGCGAAGTTATTAAGAACATGACTATCACAATAATAGCTATGAATATTAGCACACTTACCGCGTAGTGCAGCTTGCGACCTCCGAGTTCTGCAGTAGACACCTCCATATACAATGCGCCTACTGTTTCGTCGTCACGGATAATAGGCTTTGTTACAATTAGATAGCCGTCTACAAATTTTGCAGAGTTTTTAGGTTCGAATGTTTCGGGAGGCGTGAAATCCTTGTTGTTTTCGAAAGTGTGGCGGTAAAACTGCTTTTGGTCGATGGAGTAGAACTGGATAAACTCAATTTCGGGGAAAACAGCGAACGATTCGCATACTATTTTGAGATCTTCGTACTGTTTTAGGTCGATACCCGTTGCGGCTAAGAAACCGATGGATTTGGCTACGTCTTCGTATTTTTTCTGATAGTCGTTGTTGTTGGCGGTGCTGAGTGTGGCTATACTACCTATATAGCATAGAGTTGCTGTGATAAGCACGGCACATGTTACAGCGAATGTGATTTTGTGCTTTATTGATAGGTTGGCAAAAGGATTCATATGGTTATATTTTAATTCTTTTTTAGTTATTTTCTTTATATTGGTGTATAGGACTGAGCAGAGTGGTCATGAACATTAGCCCCGAATCTATAATTGTCTCTTTTTTAAATAGATAGTCGATTGTGGTTGCTTTTTGTTCGATAAAGAACATGCAGCCGTAGTTTAATAAATTTTTATTGTTCGACAATGTTAGAATCTTCATTTTTTTTAGTTTTCCTTCTAAAATATCGTAGGATATGTTGGCTGAGTGGTCGATAAACACCACCAAAGCGTCGTCGATGGGCGTTTCGTCGGTGTAGATTTTTATCGTAATCGGCTTGCCTTTGAACTTTTGCGAACTTAGCGATTCGGTAATCAGAGTTAGAGGTTCGGGCGATTCTGCGGCTATATATATAATAAAGGTGTCCTGAGGAAGAGGATCTGGCCAGTAGACATAATGAGCGAATTTGATTATATTTTGATAATCAAACTGTTGCGCCTGTGTTGTCAGTGTGGTGAGCAATGCTGACATTAGGATTGTTACAGTTATCAATAGCCTTTTCATTGTTGTTGGTTGTTTTCCGTGTGGTCTTGGTCTCCCTTGTTCTTTTTTTCTTGCTCTTCTATCTGAGATTCAAGTGTTTTGACTTTGTTCTTGAGGTTAGCCTCAATTTTGCGGAATTTTGTGATGCGTTTCTCGAGCTCGCGCTTGAAGAACGCTTCGGATGCGGATGCCTTGTCGAATTTCTGACGGTTTTCTACATTCTGCCGTTTTGAGTCGGTAAGCTCGCGGTTGAGCTGTTCTATGTCTTCGGTAAACGCTTTTATCTGTTTCTTCATGTTCTTGGCGTCCTCGCTTACCGTTGCGTATTGTTTCTGTATTTTGGCAAGTTCTTCTTCTGTGTTGATTTGCGATGTAACGTCGAACGAGAGGCAGAGGATTTTTTCAACGGTGTTGTCGGTATCGTAAATCGGCACGAGCATATTTCTGATTTTGCGAATCGAGTTGTTGATTTTAAACTCTGTAACGTAAGTTTCTGTTCCGCCTTGCTTTACACTGTCCCAAATTCGTTTGAAATCATCGTATTTGGCCAGTGTTAGCTGGAATATTTCGTAAATGTTCTTTCGTTTTAAGTCGTTGATGTCGAGAGTGTAACGTAGGCAGAACTTGCGGTTGGCATCCAATGTTTCACCTTTGAGACTGAACACAGCGCTCATGATGGCTCGGTTGAGGGCGTACTGCGTTTTTTCTATTTGCGATAGTTCGTACTGCGATGTTTCCACAAGGCTGGATAGTGTTTCGATTTCGCTGCGGAGGTTGGCTTCCTTCTCCTCCATCTGTTTCGACTGCAGGCGCGACTGCTGGAGCAGCTCGGCTGTCTGCTCGTTGATTTTGGCGTTGGCTATGGTGGATGCCACGTTTTCGGAGATACGCTCAACAAAGGAAATCTGGTATGTCTCGAACTCCTTAAACGATGCAAACTCCATTACACCGTAGAGCGTGTCGTTGTATACGAGCGGCACAAACATTATGGCTTTGGGCTTAGCCTTGCCAAGACCCGAGCTGATGTCGGCGTAATTGTCTGGTACATTGTTGAGTACGATGGTGTGTTTTTCCATGGCGCACGCTCCTATAAGACCTTCGTCTAACTGTATGATGTGTTTGTGGAATCTTTCGTGTCCGAAGGCGAACACACCGTAAAGCTCGAGAACCTCTTTTTCGGGGTCGTCGTGCGACTTGGTGCGGATAAATATACCGCCTTGGTTTACATTGATATACGGCACGAGGTTGTCGATAACGTCGTTGCTCAGTTTGTGAATGTCGGAGATGCTGTTTCGCAGAATATCGCTGAAAATGGAGTGACCCTCGGTGGCCCACTGGGTGCGTTTTTCTTCGGCGATACGTTTTTGCTCCTTGTCGCGGGTCTCTATCATGCTGTCGCGCATCGAAACTAATGCTGTGCCGATGGCGTTGTTTTTTATTGACACTTTATATTGGGCGTCAAGGTTTCCCATACGGATTTCGGACGCAAAATCTGCGGTCTGTTTCAACGAGTTGGTGAGGTTCTGCAGCGAATGAAGTATTGATGCAAACTCGGTGGTCTGCAGTGCCTGTGTGCTTGTGCCGCTGTCGATGTCGAAATTGCCTCCTGCGATTTTTTTCACAGTGTTGCCCAAAATGGCGAGAGGTTTGGTGATGTAGCCTGTGATAATGATTACCGCTATTACAAAAATGGCGAGCAGTATCAGAGCGATAACCACTACCGAACCTTCGGCTTTGAGCTGTTCGGCCTTGATTGAAATTGAGGGCGTAATGGATATAATTGCAAAAAAATCATCGGTGTAGGGCATCGATATTTTTTTGTTGTGGAGATAGACGCTGCGGTTGTTGTCTTCCACGAGGTTGGTTTCAACGTCGGCGGGCAGATTTTCGCCTGTTTTGGCCATGATGTTGAATTTTTCCTCTGTAAAACGCAATGCCTCAGTGATATGTTGGTTTTGAAACTCTTTTTTGCGTGAGTAGAAAATATAACCGTTTTTGTCGGCGATGATGTAGTATTGGTCGGAGGGGATTGTCTCGTCGAGTATGTTGCGGTAATACTTCATGTCGATTTCGGCTCCTATTACGCCTGCGAATTTTCCTTTGTTGAAAAACGGTATCAGGCTGACGAGCGTGTTGGAAGCTTCGCCGTCGATGTTGAGCGACTGAATTTTGGATGTTATGTCGTGCTTGGTGTCGCGGTAAAGGTCGTACACCTCGTTAGGAGTGGCCTGCAGGTCGTTGCTGAGTTCCGGTGTGCCGGTGTTTTCGTGCCGTGTGAATTTGCCGTACCATCCTATTGGAAATCCGGGATTGGTGTTTACCAACAGGCTGTCGGAATTTGTAAGTACATATGGCTCCGAGATTATGAATATAGATTTGAGGGTGGCGTCTTTTTTCAAGTACGACGACATTATGCCAGTGGTAACAGGCAGGGCTGCGTTGCCTATCTGCTGTATCTGCTCGGTAAGTGCCTCGGCTTGTGCGTTGAGGTTGTATATCGTGGCTTGAAGCTGGTAGACAAATTGCTCTGAATGTGTTTCGTTTTGGATATTGTTTTTTTGACGGCTGTATTCCGACAGTTTTTGATTGATAACTTTGTGATATACAAGCAAAACGGCTGCGCACAACAATAACGTGCCTACCGAGGCGGAAATCACGGCTTTCCATCTGATAGTGTTTAGTCTGTTGTATTTTATTTTGTCGTTTCCCATTGTCCTACTTGTTGTTAATAACTTGGCTTTCTGTGAGTTTCTCGTTTTCGCGCTTGAGCCGTTCTATCTCTTTTTTGTTATTGGCAAGCACCTTGTTCTGTTGTGCGAGTTCTTTTTCCATTTTCTGGATGCGTATGGTGTAGTCGTCGAGACGTTTGCCCTCCTCCCTGAGTTTGAAAAGGTTTTTGGCGTTTTCTTTTACATACGATATGGTGCTTGCGATGTCCTCGGCGAGTTTTTCTATGAACGTGATTTTGTAGTCTTCAAATTTCTCTGTCCGGCATAGCTCAATTATACCGTAAATCTCGTCTTTGAGCATCAGCGGCACAGCAAGCAGATGTCCGGGCTTGGTGAATCCGAATCCCGAGCCGATTTTGATGTAGTCGGGTGGAATGTCGTCGATTATCTGAATGTTTTTTTCCACCGCGCATGTTCCTACGATGCCTTCGTACAGGGCAATTTTCTTTTGGACGAATTTTTTGTTGTCGGCGGCGTAGGTAGATTTCATTTCGAGGTAGATATTGTCGGGATTGTCGTCAACGTAGATGTACATTGCGCCGTAGTTGGCGTCCATGTAGTGAATCAGGTTGCGCGTGGTTTCGTCGCAGAGGCTGTCGATGTTGTTGCTGTTGTTGCGGAGGATGTCGCCAAACTCGGCAAGTCCGATGTTTATCTTGTCTTGGATTTCGTCGGCTTCGCGGCGTTTGCGCTGTTTCTCGTACTGCAGCTCGAGGTTTTTCTTCATGTTGATAAGCGAGATTCCGAGTTCGTCGTTATCGCTGAGCAGTTCTATTTCGTTGTCGGTTTTGCCATTTCCTATGTCTTCGGTGAATAACTGTTTCTTTTTCAGATTGTTAATAAATGCGGCTAGTTTTTGCGCCATATGGTTCATTTCGCTGTTGCTGCCTTCGTTGATTTCGGGTGGAGTCAGCTCTCCTTTTAACATTTTTTCAAGATAGAAGTTCATTTTCTCTATCGGATGGTTGACCGAAGAGAAGAGTATCAAGAAGAATGTAAGGCCGAGGACAATTGCCGAAACTTGCACAGCTATTATGATGGTGTTGGTCTTTTCTTTGTTGCTTGCACGGAGCATGTCGGATTCGATCATAAGTTCCTCAATGTCGTTTTGCATGGTTTTGATTTGCGCCATTGCCTCGCCTTTGTAACCGTCGTTGTCGGCAAGTCCGAGTAACAACTGCTTAGAAAATAGTAGGTTGAATGTCATTCTGTATTCCGACAGCTGATCCATGAGTTTCGACATCTGGTATTTGATGAGGATGTTGCTGGTGTTGGTGTTTTTGAGCTGGTTATTGATAGCGTCAATTTGCTTATTGAATTTTTCGTAATGTTCTATGCTGCTGTTTTCGAGAAAAGCCTTCTCGCTCTTGCAGGCCTCGTCGAAATTTTTGCTCATTCCTGCGAGGGTGAACTGGAAAAGAGTCTTGCGTACGGTGTTGCGGTCGGTGTTGAGCCGTCCGGCATCGTCGGCAAGTTCGTTGATTTCTCCTTTGATTTTTGAAATTTCGGCTATTTTGTTCTGGTAGTTGTCGAACTCTTCGCGGAGGATTGAGATCGACTGAACGGTTTTGCGGTTGAGCTCCGGCTCAATGTCGGTTAGGCTTTCGATTCCTTTGTCGATACGTGCGCAGAGTTTGTGAATTTCGGATGTGAGAGTGTCTTCTTTCTCTTTGTTGCGCGTTGAGGAGTATAGACTGAATAGCTCGTACTGAAGATTTCGTATTTCGGCGAGCTCGTTTTTCATCTTGATTTCGGCTTTGTAGCTTGCGTCTATCTTGTTGTAGTTTTTGGTCAAGTATATGAACGACAAGCCCGTGAGTACGGCATATGCCGCAAAACAGATGAGCATAATTCTGAATTTTAGTTTTACCGATAACTTTTCGGGTGTGTTCATGTCGTTTTAGTCTTTGTTAGTCACAATTGCAAACACAAATATAGTAAACATTTTGTATTTAAACAAACATCTTGCCGTTTTGCAACAGCGTTTTTGTATGTAAAGTTTTGTTACAAAATTAACAAATTGTTTAATAAATATATTATTTCGCAAAAAATTTTGATAAAAAAAATTGAAACCGTACCTTAGCACCCGAAAAACAATGAAACAAAACCTTATTAAATGATAGTCAGAATATGTTCACCAAAGATTTAATTTCTAAGTTTGAGAACACTCCCACACCTTTTTATTATTATGATATGCCGTTGTTGCGCGAAACTCTCGGCCTGCTTAAGAAAGTCGCCGACAAGTATGGTTATTTAGTGCATTACGCCGTAAAAGCCAATGCCAATCCCGAAATTCTCAAGACCATTTGCTCTTTTGGCTTCGGGGTTGACTGCGTGAGCGGCAACGAGGTGCTTAAAGCCGTTGAATGTGGCTTTTCGCCCGACAAGGTGGTTTTTGCCGGTGTGGGCAAATCCGACAAGGAAATCAACGAGGCTTTGGATCTCAATATTTTCTGCTTCAACTGCGAGTCGGTTCAGGAAATACAAGTAATCAACCAGTTGGCGGCGCAAAAAGGCAAAATAGCCAACATCGCCCTGCGTCTCAACCCGGGTATCGACGCTCATACCAACAAGTGCATCAATACCGGCTTGGAAGATAGCAAGTTCGGTATCAATTTTAATTTTTTGGCTGATGTTGTGAAGCAGGTGGAGGAGCTAACCAACATACACCTCGTGGGCTTGCATTTCCATATAGGTTCGCAGATTTTGGACATGGAGCCATACCGCCTGCTTTGCCAGCGCAGCAACGAGATGCAGGAGAAACTTAGGATGCTCGGTCTTAACCTTCCAGAAATCAACCTCGGAGGCGGCTTGGGCGTGGATTACATTAATCCCGACCAGAATCCGATACCAGATTTTGAAAATCTTTTTGACATGATTCATCAGAATCTCAATGTTGGTGCTGGTCAAAGGGTTCATTTTGAATTTGGTCGCTCTGTAGTTGCCCAGTGTGGCACAATGATTGCACGTGTGCTATATACAAAGAAAGCAAGCAAGACAACGTTTGCCATAGTTGATGCGGGTTTCACCGATTTGATACGTCCTGCTCTTTACGGAGCTTACCACAAAATCGAAAATCTTACATCGTTATCGCAAGAAACTGACATCTACGATGTTGTAGGTCCTATTTGCGAATCTACCGACGTGTTTGTGGAGGACTACAAGATGCCTGTAACTCAGCGTGGTGATTTGTTGGCATTCCGTTCGGCAGGTGCTTACGGCGAGATTATGGCTTCGCGCTACAACCTAAGAGATTTGGCTAAAGCTTATTTTTTTGAATAATATTACTTAGTGAAACAAAAAAAAGTTACCTTTGTAGCAAAATTATATACTAACATTCTAATGTTTACCTATATGAAAAATAACGTTTTTTCATTCGTCGTCATCCTAATAATGCTGGCTGATATCGTTTTTATTACCTCTAAAGCCTCCGCACAAGATGATTTCAACATTGGAATGGCTGAAACGATGGTAAACAACGAGGATTTTTCCTCAGCCATCACGCTTTATAAGAAAATGGTTGAGATGGAGCCTGATAACGGAATGTATCACTTTCAGTTGGGATTCTGCTTTCTTAACACCGCAGCCAAGAAAGATTCTTCGATTTATGAGTTTAAAAAAGCCTACAATGCATACAAGCCTAAGCAGCGAAAGGGTACTCAGGGTTACGAAACTGAGTTCTTCCTTGGTCGCGCTTATCGTGTCAACGACTCTATAGACCAGGCTCTCAGTACTTTGGAAAAACTCAAACGCCGTGTTTCCAACAAAAAGGTCATCGAAATAATCGATAAGGAAATCGACCAGTGCAATCTTGCCAAGGAAATGAAAAGCCATCCCGTGGAAATTCAGGTGCAGAACCTCGGTGCAATTGTCAACAGCCTCTACACCGACCACAGCCCGGTGCTCACTGCCGATGAGTCGATGCTTTTCTTTACTTCGCGCCGTCCGTACAAAGACCACGAAATAATGGCCGACGACCAGTGCGATGAGAATATCTACGTGTCGCACAAGCTTCCCTCTGGCACATGGTCGGCTCCTGAGCCTCTCAACGACATGATTAACACCGGCGAACACGAGGCTACCGCTTCGCTATCTTACGATGGAACAGAGCTTTTCCTCTACCGCGATGATGACAACGGCACTTTGCTAATGTCGCATTTTGAAAACGACGATTGGACAGCTCCTGTGAAACTCAACGAAAATATCAACACCAAATACCGTGAAACAGGCGCGTGCCTTTCTACCGACGGACAACGTCTCTACTTTGCCAGCGACCGTCCGGGCGGATATGGCGGATTGGACATCTACGTGTCGCTACGCCAGTCCGACGGCTCTTGGGGTCCTGCCAAGAATGTTGGCGATGCTGTTAACACTTCCGACGACGAAGAAGGCCCGTTTATCCTGCCCGACAACTCAAAGCTTTATTTCAGCAGCAAGGGACACAGGGGAATGGGCGGTTACGATATTTTCTACTGCGACGCCACTGATTTTGGCACATGGTCGCGTGCTGTTAACGCCGGTTATCCTATCAACACCTCCGAAGACGATGTGTTCCTCTTTATAACACCTACAAGCGAGCGTTCATATTTCGCATCGGAGCGGAGGGATGGCATTGGACGTTCTGATATCTATGTTATGGGTCTGCCTTCGGTTATGGAAACAGAACTCACCGTTGTTACCGGTTTGGTGGGCGTGTGCGAGGGCAAAATTCCCGAAAGCCTTATCACCATCCGCGACAATAGTCTTGGCATTACCAGCACTGCCATTCCTAACATCCATACGGGCAAGTTTATATTTATAGGTCGCCGTGTCCACAACTACACCGTTACGGCAACGGTCGATGGCAAGACTGTCTATTCCGAAACATTCGACATAGAGTCCGACGCTCCTGCTCAGATGTCGTACAAGACCATTCAGCTCGACCCCGAACACGACTGTCCCGAGCCGCGCGTTCCTGACGAAGAGCCTGAGCATATTCCGGGCAAGTATTACGATGAGAACGGCGTGATGTACGACCACCTTGCCGAAATAGAGGATATTGTATTCCCATTTGGCGATGCAAAGGTTCTCGGTCAGACTCCATCGCTCGACTCGCTTGTTAAATATTTGAAAAACAACCGAGATGCAGTTGTGGAGATTCGCGCATACTGCGATGCCAAAGGTAGCGCAGTCTATAACCTCAACCTGTCGAAAAAACGCGGACAAGCTGTCTATAACTATTTGATTCAGCGTGGAGTACAAACTAAGCAGCTATCTGTGTTAGCCTGCGGCGAAGAAAACCCGATTTCTTTCAACATTATCAACGGAGAATTTGACGACGAATCCAAAGCATACAACCGAAGAGTGGAATTTTTGATGAAACAGCAAGGTTCAAAAGAAACCCTCTTGATTCGTCCTATCACCACTGTTCCCGATAAGTACAGAAACCCGCTTTATATCAAGGAATACGAAAAGGCGGATGGTACACCGGAATCCGAAATTTAGAGAAACATGGCGTCACGACGATATGCTGAAGTAATATTACCAATTCCGCTGCCCAACCTTTTGACATACGTTATCCCCGATTTCCTGAACGAACAATGCAGCGTGGGTTGCCGCGTGGTAGTGCCATGTGGCAAATCTAAATTGTATTCGGGTGTGGTCTGCCGCCTTACCGATGTTAAGCCAGAATCTTACGAGCTGAAGGAGATTGTTGAGCTTCTCGACCGCGAACCTGTGGTAACTGAGGTTCAGATTAAGTTTTGGCAGTGGATTGCCAAATACTATATGTGCACCGTGGGCGAGGTATACCGTGCCGCTATGCCTTCGGGTATGAAACTCGAAAGCGAAACAGTACTTTATAGGACTTCCAAGGTGTTGGATTACAATGCTTTGAAACCAAAAGAACTGATGCTGCTAAATGCTTTCAACGATAAGACTTCCGAAATTCCTATATCAAAAGTTGGGAAGATTATCTCCTCAAAAAACTATATAGCCTTGATTAAGAACTTGATAGCAGAAGGTTATCTTGTGGCGGACAAGGTTATTGAGGATAAGTACGTGGCAAAAACCGAGAAATTTATATCTCTCCATGAGTCCTTTACGCAGGAAATTCACTTCAAGGGTCTTTTCGATTATCTTGAACATAAAGCCACTAAACAACTGCAAGTGCTTATGGCATATCTTTCCACATCGGGTATCAAGATTGAGAACGGTCTGATTACTTCGCGAGGAGAGGTGTCGCGTCAAAAACTGTTGAAAAATTCCGATCTTTCGTCGGCTGCCCTCGGTGCGCTTATCCAAAAAGGCGTTTTTGTGGAAATAGAGAAGGAGGTGAGCCGCTTGGAAAAATACGATGGGGATATTGAACTTTATCACGATTTAACTCTCTATCAACAAACTGCTTACGATGAAATAGAACAGCAGTTTCTACAAAAAAACACCGTCCTGCTCTATGGAATCACTGGTAGCGGCAAAACCGAAATATATATCAAGCTTATCGACAAATATCTCAAGGAGGGTAGGAGGGTGCTTTACCTTCTGCCTGAAATTGTGCTTACATCACAGATTATCAGACGTTTGCAAAAAGTTTTTGGAAATGATGTCTGCATTTATCACAGCAAGCTTTCAGACAACGAGCGTTCTGAAATATGGAAGACCCTCATTTCTGGCGACGGCGCAAAACTTGTTCTCGGGGTGCGCTCGTCGATATTCTTGCCAATGGTCAATCTCGGACTTGTGATTGTGGACGAGGAACACGAAACGTCGTTTAAGCAGTTTGACCCCGCGCCCCGCTATAATGCCCGTGACTGTGCAGTAGTTTTGGCGCAAATGTCTGATGCTAAGGTTATTTTGGGTTCGGCGACTCCTTCGTTGGAATCCTATTTCAACGCCCAAAGCGGCAAATACGGCCTGGTGTCGCTTACAAGAAGGTTTTCCGACAAGGGACAACCTTATATCCAGATAGTTGACACTTTGGAGTCAGCCCAACGTCGTCAGATGAAGTCTTTGTTTTCGCCACAACTTATTGGTGAAATCAAAAAATGCGTTTCCAATCACGAGCAGACGCTGTTATTCCGCAATCGCCGAGGGTTTTCTCCATATGTTGAGTGCAAAACTTGCGGCTGGATTCCCATTTGCGAAAATTGTGACGTGAGCCTTACATATCACAAGCGCGACGGTAGGCTGGTATGCCATCATTGCGGATATAGCATTGATATGCCTAACAAGTGTATGGCTTGTGGCGACTCCGCTCTGCGCACAGTAGGGTTCGGCACTGAGAAAATAGAGGACGAGATAAAGATTTTTTTCCCCGAGGCGCGTATTGCGAGGCTCGATTCCGACGTTACCACTTCGCGTTCGCGTTACGAAAAAATTATCGCCGACTTTGAGGATGGCAATATCGACATTTTAGCCGGCACTCAGATGATTTCCAAGGGTTTCGACTTTAAAAAGCTCCGCCTTGTGGGTATTCTCAATGCCGACAGTATGCTCAATTATCCTGATTTCCGTGCCGAAGAGCGTGCCTATCAGCTTATTACGCAGGTGGGAGGCCGCGCGGGTCGCTCCGATATTAGAGGTCTTGTGCTTATTCAGACCAACAATGCAAAACACCCCGTATTTCAAGATATTATTTCCAGCAACTACACCTTATTATATAGCAGGCTTATAGCGGAGCGCAGCAAGTTTTTGTATCCACCATTTTCGCGGCTCATCAAGCTGCAGCTCAAGCACAAGAAACCGATGGTGTTAGACAGCGAGGCTGAACGTCTTGCCGCTATTCTCCGTAAATCTTTTGGCTCTGGTGTGTTGGGTCCCGAATATCCAATTATCAGCCGTATACAGACCTTTTATATCAAGGAGATAATGCTGAAAATCAGTAGAAACCACTACGGTGATGCAGCCAAACAAGTGATTACCGACGCCATAGGATATGTGAAGTCTACAACAACATCGCCAGGACTTATATCTTCGGTGAATGTAGACCCGGTTTAGTAAAAACATAAAACATCATAAAAAATATCAAAAATGAGATTATCATCAAGAATCAACAGAGTAGCCGAATCGCAGACGCTTGCGATGAGCCAGAAAAGCAACGAGCTTAAAGAACAAGGTATCGATGTGGTGAACCTTACCGTAGGTCAGCCCGACTTTTTTACGCCCGACAACGTGAAAGCCGCCGCCAAAAAAGCCATCGACGACAATTATTCGTTTTATTCGCCTGTGCCGGGTTACAAAGATTTGATTAAGGCAATTCAAGGTAAATTTAAACGTGAAAATAATCTCGAATATGCCGAAAATCAGATAGTTGTGTCTACTGGCGCAAAACAGTGTCTCGCCAATGCCATGCAGTGCCTTTTCCAAGAGGGCGACGAGGTGATTATCCCTACTCCTTACTGGGTTTCGTATATCGAACTCGCGCATCTTTGCAATGCCACTCCCGTAATTATCGAGGGAAACCCCGACAACTATTACAAGATAACTCCCGAACAATTAGAAAAAGCTATAACTTCTAAGACTCACGGATTTATACTTAACGCTCCGTCGAATCCTTCTGGAAGCGTCTACACCAAGGAGGAGCTTAAAGCCCTTGCCGACGTGTTGGCTAAATATCCCGAAATCGCAATCATCTCCGACGAAATTTACGAGCACCTTAATTATGTAGGTCAGCACGAAAGCATCGCACAGTTTGCTAATGTTTACAATCAGACTATTGTAATCAACGGTCTTTCAAAGGCTTATGCTATGACAGGCTGGCGACTCGGTTATATGGCTGGTCCTGTGGAAGTGGCCAAGGCTTGCAAAAAACTCCAAGGACAGACCACTTCGGGTACTTGCTCTATCACTCAGCGTGCCGCTATCGAGGCTCTCAACGGCGACCAGAGCATCATTGCCAAAAACAACGACGTGCTTGTAAAACGCCGTGACCTTATGGTAAAATATCTCAAAGAGATTCCCGGTGTTAAACTCAACGTTCCTCCTGCCACTTTCTACACCTTCCCCGATTTTTCGTATTACTACGGCAAATCTTACGAAGGCAAAAAAATCGAAGGCTCGTCCGACCTTTGTGACTTCCTTCTCAATGTGGCTCACGTGGCTACTGTGGCAGGTAGCGCGTTCGGTGTGGATGCTTGTCTGCGTATGAGCTATGTTGTTGATTTTGAGCGTATCGACGAGGCGTTCAAACGTATCAACAAGGCATTGGCGTTGTTGAAATAATTTTTTTCCAATTGTAGAGACGTGCCATGGCGCGTCTCTACATTATAAAATAAACCACCTATGAAAAGATTTTTACTATTCCCGGTATGTGCTTTAATGCTGATTGTCAATGCAAAAGCACAATTTGCTCCTCAGGTTCAGCTTCCCGAAGGCGCAACTCCTTTGGCTACCAATATCAGTCAGAACTCTTATCCCGTTATCCTAAAAGACAAAAAAGTAGCTTTTTCGCTTAATGCCCCCACTGCCAACACCGTTCAGGTTGACATCTGCGGAGCAAAGTACGACATGGCAAAAAACGAAAAAGGTGTTTGGTATGTGGAAATTCCTCCGCAAGTTCCTGGATTCCATTATTATGCCCTTGTGGTTGACGGCGTTTCGGTCAACGACCCAGCTTCCGAATCTTTCTACGGTTGCGGCAAGATGATGAGCGGAGCGGATATTCCCGAAGATAATACACAAGATTTTGAAATTCAGAATGTTGCACATGGTCAGGTATCTATTACCAACTATTATTCCAAAGTTGATAACGAATGGCGTCCGCTCTGGGTTTACACTCCGGCAGGTTACAACGGCGAGGTAAAAAAACGTTATCCTGTAGTTTACATCCAGCATGGCGGCGGCGAAGACCATCGTGGATGGGTTCAGCAGGGACGTCTTGCTAATATTATGGACAACCTTATTGCCTCGGGACGCGCCGTGCCTATGATTGTGGTTTGCGCCAACGGAAATATTAAGAAACGCGCGCAAGGCGGAGTTCCTGCATATTCGGTTCAGGGAATGGCAATTTTCAAAACCGAGATGATTGAAAACATCGTACCCTTTGTAGATAAGACATTTAGAACCAAGGCAGATGCCAAGCACCGTGCCATGTGCGGATTGTCGATGGGCGGCGGACAGACTTTCTATGTGGGTCTTCATTCTCCCGAGGTGTTTGCCAATGTGGGTATTTTTTCTACAGGAATGTTCGGCGGCATAGCCGGTTCTGCCAATTTTGATTTGGAAAAAGAGATGCCCGGCATTCTTTCCGACACCAAAAATTTCAACAGCAAGCGTGATGTTTTCTTCATTACTTGCGGCGAACAGGATCCGCGTATTTCGTACACCAAGGACATTGTTAAGAAAATGAAGGATTCTGGGGTTAACGTTACTTTTGAATCTTACCCCGGCGATCACGAATGGCAGCCGTGGAGAAAATCAATCGCATCTTTTGCTGCCAAGTTGTTTAAAAATTGAGAAAAATTGATACGTTGTTTCGCAAAAAATGCTTATCTTTAATACGAATTTTTTTTGACACAGCATGAGCAAAAACCAACATAAGGAATCTATTATTATGAATATGCTGAAGGTGCTTATACCTTTGGTGTTAATATTAGTGGTTGGTTTCAACAGTTTTGCTTTTTTTGTGATACGCAGCAACAACAAACAATTCTTGACAGCTGCTTTGGAGGAAGGTGTTGCAAAGAATGTAACCTCGCTTTCAAAACATTTCACCAATATTGTTACACAGCTCAAGATGTTGTCGGAATTTTGTACAACGCAAAAGCTCAGCGATACAGTAAGTTACAACATGATAAAGGTGTTAGTGGAAAGTAGCGACGGGTTTATCCGTTACGGTGGCTTTACCGATGCCGATGGCACCACTATCACCACCCTGAGCGGTCAGAATCATGTGTGGACGCTTCCTCCATATCTTGTAGACCAGTTTATTGTGGCAGATTTTTTCGTGTCGGATCGTATGGAATCGCGCGACGGCAAGGGCGATGTCTTTTATATCCATGTGCCCACCAAGCGCAACAACGAGTGGATAGGTATGATTTCTGTGGCAATCGATGCCGACAAGGTTAACGAAATGGTTTCCGCCCTTACCGTTTTTGATTCGGGCGAAGGAATAATTGTCAACAGTCAGACCTCGTTGGTGCTTACCGGCAAAAGGCATCCCGAATGGATAATGAAATACAAGCTTTCCGACACGTCTGATTATGTTAACATGAATCTTGTCGGTCAGGCTGTCATTAATGGCACAACCAATGTAGAGGATGTTATTGCTCCTAATGGCGCAGGTTACGCCACTCTGTGCGGCAAAATCGAATCTACCAACTGGCATTATGTGTTTTTTATGCCTATTAGTGAGTTACGTGGACGTAACATTATGCTAATAAGGATGTTCGCTTTCTTTGTACCGCTTACGTCTATTATTTTCGGATTGGTTTTGTATTGGTTGCTCAAGCGGCATATCCACCGTCCGTTGCGCAACTTGCTGAAGGCATCGGAGTGCTTTTGGTCGGGCAAGCTTTACAAAGTGCCGGATTTTAAGACCGAACGCAACGACGAAATCGGACAGATGATGCAGTCTATTTCCACCATGTCGAAAAAATTGGAGAATATTACCAACAACATCCGAGTAAAGGCCTCCCAGATTGTGTCTGACAGCCGCGAACTTAATTCTGCTGCGGAGAATATCTCACAAACCGTGGCTAAACAGGCGGTATCTGCCGACGAGATTTCTGCTGTGATGAACCAGATTTTGAAAATTATTTCGCAAAATACCAATTATGCTGTTGATACTCAGAACTGTAGTAACGAAATGGTGAATAGCCTCAACATTGTTACGCAGGTAGCGGCAAAATCACTTGAAAGTACGAGGCAGATAACCGACAAAGTGCGTGTTATCAACGATATAGCATCCAAAACCGACCTTCTTGCCATTAATGCCGCAGTGGAGGCAGCCAAAGCAGGGGAGGAGGGAAAAGGTTTTGCCGTGGTAGCCGACGAAATCAAAAAGCTCGCCGAGCGCAGCCGCAACGCAGCTGTGCAGATTGGGAACGCAAGCGAAGAGGACATCAAACTGTCGGAACAATCTGCCAAGCTATTTGCTAAACTTGTGCCCTCGGTACAGGAAACCAACGAAAAGGTTGTTTCAATTGTAGAGTCGGCTAAGGAACAGGAGGCACGCTCGCAGCAGGTGCTTTTGGCAGTAAAGCAGCTTGCCGAACTCGCATCACAAAACTCTGACGCAGCTTCTCGTATGCAGAAACAGTCAGAAGCCTTTTTAGAGTATGCCGTAGGACTTGTTGATGTGGTTAATTATTTCAAAACCCAGGAGTCGGACAAAATCGACAATATCAAGGAGCAACTTGTGCAACACCAGAACGAACTCCGGCGAATCCAGTTGGAGCTTCAGAACCAAGAGTTTGTCGGCGATGAATCAGAAAGATAATTATATGATACTTAAATATAATAATAGTTATGGCACGTAAAAAGCAGAATTGTATTTTAAGATATATTGCCACCCACGGTAAGAATTTGGTAACGAAACTTGCTTTGATTTCGTTTCCGTTGGTGGCGTCTGTACTTTTGGTATTTGATATTGTAATTTTCTTTTCAACATCGCGGTATTCTCATTCCATGATGCATAATCTTGGTTTGCAAGTGCTTGAAATTCAAAGTGATAATATTTCAAATTATCTTTACGCATACGTAGACCAATTGAAACTGCTTGGCAGTCAGTCGGTAAAGAATTTCAACCCCGAAGCACTGCTTGAGTCGGCAAAGATTTTGGTTGATGACAATCCTGAACGTTATACCAATATACGCCTTACTTTGGCTGACGGCACACAGTATTCCACAGATATGGGATTAGACACCATTGGCGACCCTGAGCAAATCGAATACCTAAGAAAAATCCGCATCAACGAGGATGTGATTATTGCGATGCCAAAATCGTCGAAAGGCGAAAATGCGTTGTTTAATGTAGTTGTGGCAGTGCGCGATGCCACAGGCAGCTGCCTCGGGCTTCTTACCGCCGTTATCGACAACGACGCTATCAACAGCTATATCGCTTCGATGAAGATCAATAATCTCGGTATGGGAGCGATGGTGGACGAGAATACAACGCTTATTGCATATCCACGTCAGAAATATATCAATAATCTCGATTTAAGTGATGCTCAAAGTGCAGGTTATAACGGACTTATGACGTTTTTTGATAAGCTTACTAAAAGTAAGAGCATTTCTGGCATCGAAACTTGCACAAATGACAAGAATAATTTGGTGGAAATTTATTACCACCGTGTGAAAGGCACCAACTGGACGCTCGGCATTCTTGTGGAAACAGATGCGCTCTATAGTGCCGACAAACGTTTGTTCAAGCTGATAATTTTTACGGGTGTGATAGGTATGCTGATTTTTTTCCTTGTGCTTTGGGTACTGATTAGGTTTGTGGTGGTTGCTCCGATTAAATCAGTAAACCGTCTGGCTCAGGATTTTGCACAAGGCAAGCTCTATTCCACCGCCGCCGACCACATCAACAACGTTGACGAGATTGGCGAACTTGCCTCCAATGTTAAGAATATGAAGGAGCATCTCTGTACGGCTGTGCAATCGATTCGCAAATATTCGTTGGATACAGCCCATAGCGGCAAAAGACTTGCTGACATTGTTGCCAAAATGTCGGATGACACTCAGAGCCAGGCTGCTGCGGTGGAGGAGATTTCTTCTGCGCTTGAGAACATGGCTATGTCGATTGAGCAAAATACAGCCAATGCGCAGATGGCTTGCGAAACTTCCGAAAGCATTGCCGCCGACGTGCTTACTGTTACAAAATCATCGGCTAACACTTTGGCTTGTATTCAAAATGTGATTTCTAAGGCTAACATTATCAATGAGATAACCACTCGTACCGACCTTTTGGCTATCAACGCGGCTGTGGAGGCTTCGCGAGCCGGCGAGCATGGTAAAGGATTCGCGGTGGTTGCCGCTGAAATCCGCAAATTGGCAGAACACTGTCAGGAGGCGTCTATCCAAATCAACGAATCAAGCGCACGAAGCCTCAAGAGTACGGAGCGTTCTTCCGACCTTATCGACAAAATCACCCCGAGAATACGCAAGAATGCAGCTATGGTGTCGGATATAGCCTCTTCGTGTAACGAGCAACTCGAGCGTACAGCCGCTATCAACCGCGCTATTCAGCAGTTAGTCGGTATTACACAATCTAACGCCCGCTCGTCGGAGTCGATGATGCGCAGCTCAAACGATATGATAAAGCTATGGCGCAGTCTTAACCAGTCGGTTGGTTTCTTCAAAGTAGACAACAATGAGAAAGAATCTCGAGAGCGTCTGCAAAAGCTTATCGAAGAGCATACCTCCGCAATTCTCAAGCTCAAGACTCAGCTTATTGATTCCTCAATTAACTACGATATTGACAATACTGAACCTATGCCAGACAATGTTGCGCAGAAGGTTGAATCTAACGATGAGGTAGAACGAGTTTTGGATGATAGCAAGCACAATCCCGGATTTACTATCGACCTCGATGACAGCAAACATTTAGACGACAGTTACGAAAACTATCAATAAGTGAAGCCTTCTTATGCGTCTTGCTCTTCTTTATCGGCCTGACTTCTCGGCTTGTTTTCGTTGAAGACGTATCTAATAATGTCGGTTTCGTTGATGAGTATGTTGAAATACTCGAAACGGCTGATTAGCAATACTGTGCTGTTGTCTTTCTTGGCTATTAGCACATTTGCGCCTTGGTCGAGGTTGAGGCCTTTTATAATAATATCGTTTTTGAAGAAATATATATCGTCGCCAAAAGTCTCTTTTACACAGAGAGTTCCTTTCAGTACGATAATAATATCCTCGGATGCTCCCGATACCGACGGCATAATCTCGTCGTCTTTTTGTAAGTGTCTGATTCTTACGTGCTCCGCCATCTTAACAAGGAGATTTTCGGGAACGTTGAAATACATCGGGTGTTTTTTCAACATTTTTACCTTGTCGATCAGCAGTGGCTGGTTGTTAGCAAGGTCGGAGAGTAGCTCTTGTTTTTTTGTCGACATATTGGTGAGATAGTCGGAGCATTTTATAGGGTTTTCCTCGTAAATAATCTTGGCTGCAGCCGAATATACAGTTTCGTCGGTATGGTATAGGCATAGGAAAATCTCGTCGGGCATCTCGCTCTTGCGTATCTTGGTGAGCAGTTCGTCGAGATTTGACCTTACCCATAGGCTGAGGTCTTTGTAATCCATCACGCCCGCGCTGGAGCTCGCCGTAGATTTCGACTTGTGCAGACGGCCGAGAAGTTCTACTGCCTTTGCCACTGTCCAAGTGTCAATTTTGTTGAAATCTCGTTTGATAATCTCCTTGAGACGGTCGCTGAACGAATATTTGTTTTGAGGGAAGAAGTAGCTCAACTTTTTAATCTTCTGGACAGCCGACATATCGTCAAATAGCGGTGAAACTATCTGTTTGATATCCTGCGAGAAAAAGTTGTCGATAATCTCAAGTGCGAATATTGTGTTTTTGCCGATGATGTTTTTCTGTATCAGGGCAATAATGCGCGGCTCGTAGATAAAGCTGAGCAGAAGGAAAAGCTGTTCGAGATTGTTCTGACGCTCTTGGTCGAGAGCTTGGAATAGCTTGAGGGTGTTTTTCTCGTCCTCAATATCTTCGAGCGACGACATTGTCCAAACGATGGTTTCTACTGTTTCGCTGATTTTCTGCTTGATAGTGTCAATGTCTTCTGGTTCAGCCTGATACTTGCAGAAATACATGGCGTAGATAATCGCTTGCTGCACCTCTCGGTTGGGATAATTGATATTTTTGATAAGGTATGCGCGTGCCGGAGCAGAACCGAATTTTCCGTAAAGCTCAATAATCCGCAGTAGAATAGTTGGTTGCATACATTTTTCAAAATACTCGTTGAGCGATGGTAGCACCTTGTCGCCGATGTCTAAAAGCACTGTGCCGGCGGTGTTGTAGTACTCGATTGATTCAAGCAGCGAGATGAGCTTGTCAATCATCTTCTGTGTGCGGAGCTTTCCGGCGAGGGTTATTGCAGCCGACTTCACATTCTTGTCGGTGCTGTCCAAGAGGCTCAGAATTATGTTCTCGTCCAAAAGACTGTCGTCGTTAAACATGTATTTCACAAGCTTTATCTTGTCGGAAACAAATTCCGATGTGGCGAGCTTGTTGATTTCGTCGGGTTGCGGAGTGTTTATTTCCGAAAAATCGAGATAGTTTTTGGCGCGTTCTGCCAAGAGCCTTATTTCGGGATTTTCTGATGAGTCGTAAATCTTTTGGCACGGCGAGGCTATACGTCTGCGCCATGTGGGGTCAATGTTGCGTAACACTGCTTTGTTCACCACTTCGTCGTCGCTTTCCAAAAGTGTTCCCGCGTAGGCCTCGAGCGAGCGCGGATTGGTTTCGGACAGTATGGTAACGGCAAGGTTGGTGAATTGCTGCGATGACTTTTTGAGGTATTTTCTCAGAACTTCCGCGCCGTACTGGTATTTGGATGTGTCGCGGCGTTTTTCCTTGCTGATGTCGGCAAGTATCTGACGGATATTGTCTTTGTAACTGAGATAGAGGTTCCGCGATGATATTACCCACGCCACAAGCACAGGCACAAAGAACCACATGAACCATTTAAAATCGTATTCTCCGCCGATGGTGATTATCTTGTTGACACCAAGAATAAACAGACCGGCTATGGCGGTGCTAAACTGCTGAACCACACCTACTTTGGTCTGTACGGCAAATTTTTCGTTGTCGGGCAGAGGCTGGTAGAGAATATTGAACGCAGGGTCGTCGAGTCCACGCCGCAGGATACGCTCTTGCGATTTGTTAATAGTGATAAGTATCAGAAACATAAGACATTCCACTCCCGGCATCAACCCAATTATCGCTGCCATGGTAACTATCACCACCATTGCGATAGGCAAAATCATCAGTCCGAGCTTCACTCCGTACTTGCTTAGCAGACGGCTTGAAAAATAGGATATTACAAACTCTCCGATTTTCAACCCCGCATATACGAGTGCCAAATACTGCGAAATGTTTTCGGGCGAGATGTGAATCTTAACTGTGGAAAGAAACGAGAAGTCGGTTACATATATAATGGTCATCGAAAGCGTGGCGCATATAAATATGTATTTGAAATAGTCTTTCTTAAGAAGCTGTAGGAATCCTGTGCCGTCGTTTTTCTCTTTTTTGATGAGGACGAACTTTTTGCCCTTTTCGTCGGCGAGTTTTTCGGGATACTTGTTGTAAAGCATTATTAGGAAAACTATACCGAGTATAAAGCCTAATGTACTTATATACAGTAAGTCGTATGGATGTGAAATCACTTTGTTTAACAGCGGAATAGCCAAATAGCCTATAATTGCTGCCAACACACCGCCCATACTGAACAATGCGAAAATTCTTTTAACTTGCACTAAGTTAAGAAATTTTAGCGACAATGCTCCACATTCGATGCCTATCATAGAGAGGAAAGGCCACGCCCAGATAAACACGAAGACGCTCAGCCATTTGTCGGGAACTGTGTGCAGAAATATGCGGCAGCAGAGCGTGAGTATAGTCATGATTAGCAGCGTACCCATGAATAGTTTTCGGCTGCCGATGCGTTTTTGAAACCAAGAGTAAATGGAGGTGAAGATGTAGCCGCCGATTCCCGCTGCAATATATGCGTAAGGTAGCTGTTCGCTGCCGAAGAACTTGATAAACTCGGAGTTCGCTGGCGTAAAATAGAACGCGCCTGCCAACCCCAGAAAGAACGAGTGCAGGAACAGCATCAGAAATATGTTGATTTCCTGAGGCTTGAGCTCAAAGTTTTTTATTAAAAAGTGGCTAAGTTTCTTCATTTAAATTAGCTTACTGTTTTTTCGGTTTCAACTTTTGTATTAAAATACAATATGTATACCGATTTTTTTTGTGAGGTATGTGCCCTAAAAAGTATTTGTATAGTTCGCGTTTCAAAATTACAAAAGTTTATTGCAATTTGATACATTTTCTATTGTTAATTTTCTGTTTTTTTTGTTAGATTATTATTATTTATTTATGCGGTTGTTTAATTTTGCGTTGTATTAAATTTTATGAGATGAAAATATTTTGTATTGCAGCCAATTATCGTAAGCATAATGAGGAACTTAACTTTGAAGTTCCTAAAAATCCTGTTTTCTTTATTAAGCCCGAAACAGCGCTTCTGCGTAACAATTCGGATTTTTACTATCCTGATTTTTCGCATCAGATTGAGTACGAAACCGAAATCGTGGTGAGAATCTCAAAGATGGGCAAATGTATCAGCCCTAAATTTGCAAGCCGTTACTACGACGAGATAGGCATCGGCTTGGACATCACAGCCCGTGATCTGCAGAATGAGCTTCGTGCCAAAGGCTTGCCGTGGTTTCAGAGCAAAGGGTTCGACTGCGCCGCGCCAATCTCGCCAACATTTTTGCCTAAGGAAAAATTCGCCTCTCTCAACGACATATCTTTTTCATTGAAAATCAACGGCGAAGTGGTTCAGAGCGGCAATACTGGTGATATGATATTCTCTATCGACGATATAGTGTCGTATGTGTCGCAGTTTGTTACCTTCAAGACGGGCGATTTGATATTCACCGGCACGCCGTCGGGCATAGGCGAGCTCCATATAGGAGATTTTGCCGAGGCGTTTATAGGCGACACCAAGTTGCTTGAGATGCGTGTGAAATGAGTTACTTCTGCTCCTCTGTCGGAGCAGGTGTTATAAAATCTTTGAACTGCTGGGGCATATATTTGAAGAAGAAATATCCTCCAACCGCAAATATGACTATGTATATCAATAACTTAGTAATAAGTTTCATTCTTTTTTTCTTCTGTTTCATATTCAAATAGTTTTAGTGGTAGATATTTGTAAAGTCTCTTGGTGCTCCGGCAGGGATTTTCTCGCCTTTGTTGCGGATGGCGGCATCTATTTCAGAAGCGGTCATGTGTACCACGTCGCCCTGAGGCAGTTTGTTGGCTTCGAGATATTGCAGACCTTCGCGCTCCATTTTCTCGAGTTTTTCGATAAGCTCAGTGCCTTGCTGCTCAAATGCGGCGTTCTGGATGTTGACATTGTCGATAAAGTCGCCTGAGAGTTCGATGAATGTCTCCATTTCACCTATTTTGGCGTAAACATCGTTGGCGAGAGCCTCGTTTGCCATGTCGAACATCATCTTGCGGTCGGGGTCGCCGTTGATAATGTTCATGGCGTGTTTCATGGCAGAGTATCCGCTCATGATGGCAGTAGCCTCCTGTTTGCGCAGGCGCACCTCGTTTTCGGTGTCTTGAATCATGTAGGCAATGCTGGTGTAAATCCTCGTGAGAACGTTGTAAAGCACGTTCATCTTGTCTATCATGGTTTCGTATTTGGCGTTGAGCTCTTTCAAGCGTCCGTACTGACGTGTGTTTACGGCAATAAGTTCAGCACGGTTCTGTAATTTCGCCTGACGTGCTATTCTTATGTTCTGGTCCATCTCGTTCTGGTTCTGCGAAACTATGCTTCTGAGTTTCGACAGCTGTCCTCTGAGTTTCTGGATGTTGGTGTTCATCTCCTCACGGTTTTTTTTGAGATATTCGATGTAAGATTCCAAATTTTTTATGGGGTCTAACTGTACAAAAAGTCCTGTAATCTTGCGCATCAAACCTTTGAAAACGTATCCGACAAGTTTTCGCGCCCTTGAGTCGGTGGCTACAAGGCATACCGCGCCCAATGCGGCAAAAAGTCCCATTGTTGAAAACTGGGAGTCGAACAATGAACGGAAAAATGCCACTATTGGATTGTGCATCAGACCAATAGCTGCCGCACCGCACAGCAGCACCGTGGCACCAAGCTTACCTTCGGGTCGGCTCCAAAATGATTTAGGTTTGTAAGTTTCTACTTCGGTACTCATCTATATTAATATTTTTTAGTTTACAAAGTTAATAAAAAATCTCCAATAATATATTGTAGTTTTGAAATTATTAGTATATTTATGAAAAATTTGTTTTAGCTTTTTTTACCTAATAATAGTTGTATTTATTTAACGATATGAAAAGATTTAATGATAATTTCCGCACCAAACTTTACGAGGGTGTGGCAGAAATTGAGAATAATTCGCAAACCGAAGCGGTGGTTATAATCAAAAAGGCATCGGGTAATTATACTCCATACGCGTTTGTGGCGGCATCGATATTGTGTTTTGTGGTGTTCACGTTCTTTATGTTCGCGCCTTTTGAATATGATACTTATTTTATGTACGGTTTTGCGGTGCTGGTGTTTGGCGTGGCACTGGCGTTACTCACTTTTGTCCCGGCATTGCAACGGTTGGTTGTCCCTCAAAAAGTTAGACGGAAAAACGTGGAGATTTATGGTCGTGCCATTTTCCAAAAGGGAATGATTTATAACACCATGGAGCATACTGGTTTCCTCATTTACTGCTCTGTTGCCGAACAAGAGTCGGTATTTGTCCCCGACCACGGTCTTGAACTCCTTATTGACGACGTGGATATGGCAAAACTCAAAGGTTTGTTTGAGCATGTGTTTGAATCTCCGAATGTTCCCGAGCAGATACTAAAAGCGATGCACGAGTCGGTTCCGATTTTTGCTAAGTATTTTCCCCACAGGGAGGACGACATCAACGAGCTTCCCGACGATTTGGATGTAGATTTGTAGTATATTATATAAGGTGTGGTTTATGAAAAGAGATTTGTTTAAAAAACATTATTATTGGCTGCTGCTGTTGGTAGTGGCAGTAATCGCGTTATTTTTTGTTATTTTCCCCGAAACTGCTATGGCTCGTCCCGGCGGCGGACATGGCTATCACGGCGGCGGCGGATATAGCGGCGGCGGACATGGCGGTAGTGGCGGCGGCGATAGTGGTTTGGCGCAGCTATTTATCTACTGCCTTTTCAACTATCCTGTGCCTACGCTGATTGTTACCGCTATCCTTGTTATTATTTATTTGTTTACCAAGGGAAAAGGAAGCAGCACGGTGGGCAATGTGTCGTCGCGTCCTACCTCTACCAACATTATGCAGAAGGCGGGGGTGATAAACCGAGGATTGTCTGCCATAAAAGAGTCCGACCCGAATTTCTCTACGCCGATTTTTATGGATTACGCTTCGCTGCTCTTTACCAAGATGCACCTTTATATCAGCAGCGACAAGATTAAAGAGGTTGAGCCTTTCTTTTCGCAACCGCTCGACAAGTGGAACAACTACGATATTTCGGAGGTGGTGATTGGCTCTGCCGACATTTCCGAAGTTTCATATTATACCGATCAGCAAAGCTCGCGCCGTATGGCCAAGATAGTGGTATGTTTCAAGGCTAACTATACAGCCCGCGCCAAGTCTACCGGTCAGTCATTCCGCTGCAACGTAGTAGAAAACTGGCTTTTTGAGCGCGATGTGAATGCACAGTCGCCCGCACCTGAGGGAATGGGCGTGTTGCGATGCCCGTGCTGCGGTGCACCGGCAGAGTTTACCGATTCTGGCGAATGTAAACATTGTGGCAACCTCATTTCTGTTACCAACAATGTCTGGATGGTGAAATCGGTTGTTGTGGTTTCTACCGAAAGGGTTAAAACTTCGGATGTGATTACATACGCCGAGGAGATTGGTACTAACTATAGTACAATTGTTGACCCGAATTTAATGTCGCAAGCTAATACATTTGCATCGCTTCACCACGGCTTGATGTTCGATTCTTTTGGACATAACATTGCCGAACCATATTTCAAGGAGATTTATTCGTTGTATTCTAATCTCAAGTGGGAACAAGCCCGACATCTGCTCAGCGACCGTCTGTGGCAGAGTATGAACTACTGGATTCAGTTCTGCAAGGATTACGGATGCCGCAATGTGCTCGACGAGGTGGTGGTTCACAAAGTTGTTCCTGTGAAATATGATGTGGACAATTATTACGAATCGTTTACCGTGAGGATTTTTGCTTCGTGCTACGATTATTATGCCGACAATGCTGGAAAACTTATAGCTGGCAACAAGTCGCACCCACGCTCGTTTAGCGAGTATTGGACTTTTGTAAGCCGTAGAGGAGCAGATTTGAGTGCTAAGAATCTTTCGGTATGTCCGAGCTGCGGCGCACCTGTCGACCACATGGGACAGTCGGGGATATGCGGATACTGCGGGTCGAAAATCACCGACGGCAATTTCTCATGGGTGCTGTTCTCAATAACACAAGACGAAGAGTACGAGGGTTAGACAATTTCGATACCTAAAACGGTGATGTCGTCGCGCTGGTCGCAGTCGCCTTTGAAAGCGTTGAGGTCGTTAAGAAGGAATTGTTTCTGTTCGTTCATCGATACTTTGGTGGATTTGCCTAAAACCTCGAGCAACCGTTTGATAGTGTAACGCTTGCGGTCGGGATTATTCTGGTCGCCGATGCCGTCGGAAGTCATGTAGAGGCGGTCGCCTTTGCAAATATCTATGGTCTTGTCGTTGAAAGTTACCGACGATTCGCGGTTGCGGAATTTTCCACCGATGCCTTTGCGCGATGTCTTGTAGGTTTCGATTTCGCCGGTCTGCGAGTTGAAACGGTGTACGGGGAATTTCGCGCCTTCGTATGTCAGGCGGTATTTGCCGTCTTTGAACTTTTCAATTTTGCAGAAGATGGCTTCCATTCCGTCGTCGTTGTCGGTCTCCTCCTGACGGAGCATCTTGCGTATGTTGCGGTTGAGTTCGTCGAGAATTTCGGCAGGCGAGTGTATAAACTGCTGTTTGATAATCTGATCCAAAAGGTTGATACCTATGAGGCTCATAAACGCGCCCGGCACGCCGTGGCCAGTGCAGTCGATAACGCTGACGAAATCTACTTCGCGCTCGTCGTATTGGATGGAGTGGAAATAGTAGAAGTCGCCGCTGACAATATCTTTGGGCATGTAAATTACAAACGTTCTGAATACGCTGTCCATGTCGGTGGATGTGGGCAGCATTGCGGTCTGAATGGTCTGGGCGTAACGGATACTGCCGAGGGTGTTCTCCTTGCTGCGCCGCAGAGCCTCGTTGATCTGGCTGAGGTATACCGACTGGCTTTCGAGCTCCTCTTTTTGTGCGAGTATTTCGGCGGTCTGTTCGCAGAGTATGGTGTTCTGCTTTTTGTTGTTGGTGTAGAGTTTCATAATGATTGAAATCAGCACAATTGCGCCGGCAAGCATTATTATAATGAGGAGTATGATGTTATGCTGTGTGGAGATGCGCGACGACATGCTTTTTACGTTGGCATCTTGCTTGAGCAGTTTTTCGTCGAGTTCTTGCGACGAGTTGAGCTGCTTGTATAATCCGTAAGCGTTGGTAGAGTCGATAGGTATTGTTGTGAGGGTGATTTTGCTTTCGTAAGGCTCGCCCTTGAGTATTTTCATAGCTGTTTCGATAGCTTCGTCGCTTCCGTTGGGATAGAGGATGGTTGCGTCCATCTCGTGGTTGAACACTGCTAATATGCCTCCTTCCTCAGAGGGTACGGCGTCGATGCCTATTATGAAGATTTTGTGTTTGATGCCTTTTTCGCGGATGGCACGGCTTGCGCCTATCGCCATGTCGTCGTTGTGGGCGTAGATGAGGTTGAAGCTGGTGTCGGTTTCCAAGAGGTCTTTCATTTTGTCGTAACCTTCTTTTAAGCTAAAATTGCAATACAGCTCGCGGACTTTGTTGAACTGTTTGGTGATAAACCTGCGTTGTTTGATAGCTTCGTTGAATCCACGGCTGCGCTCGATGGTTGCGGAGGCTGTCTTTTGTCCGAACAGTTCTACAAAGTTGATATTTTTTGGACCCATGTTGTCGGCCAATTTGGCAGCTTCGAAGCCTATGAAGAAATTGTTTGCGCCGATGAAGCACGAGAATGATGTGGTGTCGGCGGTTTGCCGGTCAATTTCTATCACGGGTATTCCCTGGTCGTGTATGCGACGGATGGCGTCGGTGATTGAGTCCACGTCGTTGGGGGATACGAGCAGTAGGTCGATACCAATCATGGCGAGGGAGTCGATGTCTCTCACCTGTTTTGCGCTGCTGTTGTCGGCGTTGGTAATGATAAGCTCGATGTTGCCTTCTTGTACGGCGTTGGCTTTGATGCGGCGTGTCATCTGTTTGCGCCATTGTGTGTCGTCGGCGCATTGCGAAAGTCCTATGCGGTAAACCTTGGTCTCCTCGCCGCTGTTGCACTTTATTGCTGTAATTGCCGCTACAATCAGCAGCAATGTAGATACTATTATAATGTTCTTTCTTTTCATTTTTTGGGTTTTGCAAAAATGCTTTTTCCCTTCTGCGGACATACGCGGGCGGGGGCAATTTTTTGGCTATAAATTTAGAATAAAAAATTATTATTTGCAAACATTTTTGAAAAAAAATCAAAAAAACGCCGTTGACAACAATTCAACGGCGTTTTTCAATATCTAAGTAGTATCTTTCTTACTTATCCAACGGGAAACCTGCCATAAGCTCGTTTACCTGAGCTTTTACTTTGGCGATAACGTCGTCGTTGGTGATGTTTTTGATAACGGTGTCGATAAAGTCTACAACTTGCAGAATTTCAGCCTCTTTGAGACCGCGTGTGGTGATGGCTGCTGTGCCAAGACGTACGCCTGAGGTCTGGAATGCCGAACGTGTATCCCACGGAACCATATTCTTGTTGGCTGTGATGTCGGCTTTTTCGAGTGCCAACTGAACTTCTTTACCAGTAATGTCGGGGAAGTTTTTGCGGAGGTCAACAAGCATTGAGTGGTTGTCGGTACCATCGGAGAGAATCTTGTAGCCGCGGTTCATAAGTTCGTTTGCCATTACGCGCGCGTTGGTCTGAACCTGTTTGGCGTACTCTTTGAATTCGGGTGTGAGAGCCTCGCCGAATGCAACAGCCTTGGCTGCGATAACATGCTCCAAAGGTCCGCCCTGAACGCCGGGGAACACTGCTGAATCCAACAGCGACGACATTTTGCGGATAACGCCTTTGGTAGTGGTTTTGCCCCACGGATTGTCGAAATCTTTGCCGAGGAGAATGATACCGCCACGAGGTCCGCGAAGGGTTTTATGTGTGGTAGATGTTACGATGT
>JAFYFR010000116.1 GCA_017543645.1 Bacteroidales bacterium | reverse complement strand
CAAATTTTAGTTTCGTCGGCGGTTTGAATGTACGGGTGAAGGGACTCGAACCCCCACGCCGTGAGGCATTAGATCCTAAGTCTAACGCGGCTACCAATTACGCCACACCCGCTTGGAAAATTCGCGCAAATTTAAAAGTTTTTTTGCGTAAATCCCAAAAAGTTTTTGTATTTTTTATTAAAAATTATCGTTACACAATGTAAGTGCTGTATTATTAAAATCTTACACCTACACCAAACATAAAATCGGCGGCGCGATAACCTTCGTCGTTTACGTCGTCTTTGAGTTTGTTTTTGTGGTTTGAATAACGGATAAATAGGTTGAGATTATCGGCGAGCAAGCATCCTGCCTGAATCTCAAAGAGGAACGACGGTTTGTACTTGACTGTCTGACGGCGGAATTTTGTGATTTCATCCTCTAACCACGGCTCGACTTTAACGTAATCTTTGGTGTAAATGGTCTTTTGACGTCCGCCTACAAACATACCAAAGCCCAACTGCCCATAAACAGGAAAGTCGATGGGCGCATAGTAACGACCTATTACAGCGGTATTTACGCCACGGTATTTTTGAGTAAAAGCATTGTGGTCGGTGTAAGGGTGTTTCATCTTGAAAGTGGGGCTGTAAGCATTAGCACGGGCATCTACACCTACCTCCACGCCGTCGGCTACCTCTACCAAGAAAGCCGCTCCTGCGGGCACAAATCCTGTTTGACCGTCGTTTTGCGGAAGGTCGTACGATGTGCGGGCATAGCCTATATATGCCTCTTTTTTAAAATCTGCCCTGTTTTTTTTTGAATTTTGCGCATTTACCATTGTAGGAAACAATGCTGCAATTAATACTATATATATAAGGTGTATCTTTTTCATTGCTTTAAAAATTTTTAAGGGTTAACGTTGTTGTGTAAGAACAAATTTGAAACGGATAGGTTGCTCGTTGTCAAACTTTGTGGCTTCGTGGGTATAAGTGATTGTGTATGCGGCTGCAACAGAGTTTGAAAAATAATCGAAAAACTCGCTCAACTTATCGCCATTACCCGGGAAAATTGCAAATCCGCGACCTGTATGGCAAAAACTGCTCAAAGTTTCTGACGCAAGCAATCCGTCGTCGCTATAACCGATAGCAAAAACCGAAATATTGCGGTAGTTGCCTTTGGTGAGTGAATCTAAAACAGCAGTTCTGATGCCGCTATTGTCTTCGATAGAACTGTAATCCTCAGCGCCAAAGTAAACCAACACCTTAGATGAACTTTTGCCAGTGTTAAGTTCTGTCATTGCCTTGTCGCAAGCGGTAAACATATAGCTGTATTGGTCTTTTTCTTTTGACTTAATGGCATTTACGGCTTCATCGGCAGAACCAAGGGGTATTGCAGAAATATTTGCCACATCGCCCGATGTAAAAGCCACTGTAAATTTGGCAGCTGGAAATTTGCGGTTGATGGTGCGTACAAAAGATTCGGCGTTGGATTTAAGGTTGTTGAATTGTTTGTCGAGGTAATTGCTATTATCGATAACAATTGCCACATCAAGTTCCTTTAAATCGTTGTAAGTTACGGGGTTTTGACGTTGCGACTGAGGCACCCATTTGTCGCCGCGCATTTCGTCAACGCTTACACTTTGGATTTTGTAACTGCCGTAATCATCAAAAAAACGCACATTGTCGATGTTGATTTCGGTAGTGTTTGAACTCGAAACCTTGCCGGCAAAAGTTTTGCTAAAATCGATAATCACATCTTTTGAGGTCATATCCTCATTTAATGCAATTGT
>JAFYFR010000115.1 GCA_017543645.1 Bacteroidales bacterium | reverse complement strand
TTCGGTTTTGGTAACGATGGTGTGAACCACGCGGTTGATTATCAACTTGGTGATGAAGTAACTGATAAAGCAGATAATGGCAATTATCAACATATTGATAATGCCTTTAAATATAATAGCCCAATCTTCTGATATGCCCCAGCGCATAAATGTGGCTATCAGATAGTCGGAAAAATCCTTAAACAAGTCGAAAAACAATTTGCTCATAGTAGTGATGTTTTGGTGCTATTTAAAAATGTCAAAAATAGATGTTTTGGCGTATTTTTCAAAAAAAGTTTGTTTCTTTGTGAAAAATTTTTTTGAATGTTAACAATCGGAGATATTAAATTCAACCGTTATCCCCTGTTTCTCGCGCCTATGGAAGACGTTACAGATGTGTCGTTCCGCCATATTTGCAAGATGTACGGTGCGGATATGCTTTACACAGAGTTTGTTGCGAGCGAGGCACTTGTGCGCAATATCGACAAGACTGTAAAAAAAATGCACCTCGAGGATGCAGAGCGTCCGGCGGGAATACAGATTTACGGACACGACCCAGCCCACATGGTGGAAGCTGCTAAAATGGCTGCTGAGCTCAAGCCCGATTTAATCGACATCAACTGCGGTTGCCCGGTGAAAAAAATCGCTACACGTGGCGACGGAGCAGGTCTCCTCCAGAATCCCGCCTTGATGATACGTATTGTTGAAGACGTGGTGAAGGCCGTTCCCGATATTCCTGTAACTGTGAAGACTCGTCTCGGCTGGGACGAAAACTCCAAAATCATTGTTACTCTCGCCGAGCGTCTTCAGGATGCCGGAATCAAGGCTCTCACCATTCACGGGCGAACCCGTATGCAATTATATAAAGGTGATGCCGACTGGACACTGATTGGCGAAGTTAAGAACAATCCCCGTATGCACATTCCCATAATCGGCAACGGCGACGTAGACTCCCCTCTGAAAGCCGGCGAGATGCGCAGCCGCTACGGTGTGGATGCCATAATGATAGGCCGCGCCGCCGTGGGCTGTCCATGGATATTCAAAACCGTGCATCACTATCTGGAAACAGGCGAGATACCTCCAGAGCCTTCGGTGGCAGAACGTGTCAAGCTTGCCAAGTATCAGTTAGAAACCTCGATGCAATGGAAGGGCGACACTCGCGGAATATTGGAGATGCGCCGTCATTACTCGCAGTATTTCAAGGGACTACCTGATTTTAAACCTTACAGGATGAGGCTCGTTACAGAACCCGACCCGGCAGTAATCAACTCGATATTGGACGAGATTGACCAAGTGTACAACGGCTACCAATTGGAATAGGACATAAAAAAAAGCGGAACTTTTAATTCCGCCTTTCTTATCTATTATTCGGAGTTGAACATTGCGATCTCCCATTTCCGGATGTTCAAGCTATATTGGCTTGTTACAAGAGTGCCGTCGGGCTTGTGGTACTTACACCATTTTCTAAACTCCTCGTCGGGACATTCTCCATTGTCGATTTTCACCTTCAGCTGACTTTTAAGATAGCTGCCGATACCCTTTGCGAAAATAAAGTGGGCAACAGCCATAAGCTGACAGTCGTTAAGACCCGAAGAATACTTACGAGCCAAGGCGATACATTTGTTAAGGTCATGACGGAGAAGGCGGTCGGCCTCCTGTTTAGTAATACGGTCGTCCTTGAAAAGTTCGTTGCTTTTTATAACGTGTCCGTAACCGATAGTCTTGTAACCGGCAACGCAGACATAAGCCTTACCACCGGCAAAACCCTCGTGCTTTTTGATAAAAGCAATGGTCTGTTCGTACACGTCGGAATCGACAGACTGTGCTACATACGGTATAATAGTGTATTTCACAGCCGGTTCCTCAGCTATTGTTTCTTCATAAAATTCGCCCCTGATGTCAAAAAAGCTTTGCTCAGGGTCTTGTTGTACTGTACTGCTCGATGACAGTATACAGCTTGCACTCATAAAGAGTTTCATTAATAAGTTTCTCATAATGCTCAAAATTTGTTGTAAATAATCGTTCGGGGTTTGTCTTTTTCTCGGTGGCAAAGCCCCGGACGGCCATTTGCATCGGCAGTGCCGATTTTTGAACTATTATGATAATTTAAAGTTGTTGTTTTAAGCTTTCTAACTTGATTTTTATCTCTTGCTATAATCTTTCTTTAAATTTCAACGCAAATATAAACATTATGTTTCACATTTCCAAATTTTTTTACATGTTTTTTTAATTTTTTTAAAAATTATTTATATTATACCATTTTATAGGCATAAATAAGTACTTTTTGCACAAAATTGTGAGAATATTTTTGGGCAAAAAGGGTGGGGGAGGGCGCTATTCCCCCCATTTGTAACCGTCGTTTTGGATGTTGAGCAGCGATAGAATTCTAAAGACAACGGTGTCAATAAGTTGGTCTATGGATTTAGGGTTGGAATAAAAACTTGGGGCGGCAGGGCAGACGATTCCTCCGGCAAGTGTGATTTTCTCCATGTTTTGTATATGAATGAGGCTCAATGGTGTTTCCCTCACAACGAGTATCAGCTTTCTGCGCTCTTTGAGCATAACGTCGGCGGCGCGGGTGATGAGTGTGTCGGATATTCCGTTGGCAATGCGTCCGAGAGTTCCGCACGAGCAGGGACAAATCACCATGGCGGAATATGTGCTGCTGCCCGACGCAAATGGCGCGGAAAAAGCTCCATTGTCGTATAATGTTATTTTATCATTTTGTTCGGGCAGATTGCAATTCTCGGTGTTATATATTTGTAGTCCATTATTGCTAAACATTACTCCAACTTTATCCACTTGCTGAGATTCTGCCAATTTTTGAATGAGATTCCGGGCATAGACGGTTCCGCTTGCGCCTGTGATTGCTACTGCTATTTTCATTTTTCGCTGTTAGGTTTTCCAAAATATCTTACGATGCTGAGATTTATATAATTGTTGCGCCAGTAGGGCATCTGAGGGTCGTCGGTGATTTTTGTGATGCTGTACCCGAAGTTTGCCGTTAGCTGGTATTGCGAATTGATATAATACCTTACGCCGAGCGATGCCGTCACGTCGTATTTTTTTAGGTAACCGGGATTCTTTGTTTCTGTGCCGTTCTGGTCTATAATTTTTGATGATATTTGATGATTGTAAGATATAGTTGCATCTATTCCAAATTTTTGCACAAAATGATATTTTATTATAAGAGGTAGCTCTACATAGTTGAGTTTGGTCTTAAATTCTGTATAATCCTTTGTCTTTTTGATAGCTCCTTTTGAGGTAAAGAGAAGTCCCGATTCAAAGCTTAAAGTTTTGTCGGTGGAAGAGGAGACTGTAAAACCTGCCCGGATTCCGGGTTTGTTGTAGCCGCTTTGAGTGTCGCCGTCCACCTGACAGCCGTTGATACCTATAAGTGCCGCTCCTCTGATGTTTTGTGCTACTGCACCCATGGATAATGCCAATAATACAATAATTATATAAGGTGTCTTCATAAATATGCTATTATATATAAGGTGTGAGTTTTAGTTTTAAAAAAAATCCCGTCTTCATTTGGATAAAAACGGGATTTGACAAAAATAATATAAGAATATACTATGATGAATGGCTTATTCCTCTATCTTGTTGCCTTTGTTGTCGATTTGGAAGTATATAGTGTCCTGTCCGACTTTGAGACAGACAAGCGCGCGTCCGTTGCAGAAAGTTTCGCCGATGCCTTCCATCTTGCGGTAGTTGAAGTCGAACATAGGCGCAATAACAACCTTGCCGGTGGTGTCAACATAGCCGAACTTACCTTTGGTGCGGTCGTTGGGGTCGTAGCGGTATTTGAACAACCACAATCCCTCGGTTGGACGGCGCATGCTCAGGAAGTACGAAGTGTCGTTGGAGATGTTGTTCTGAACTTCGTTGATATATGCCATGCGGCGGTTTTCGGCGTTGCGGTATTTTCGTTCGGCGGCGGTGTCGGTGTTGTCGTAGCGGATGGCTCGTTTGTAAGCTGCAATCGCGCTGTCGATGTAATGGGGATTCTCGTTGGAGACGTTGTTCATATAGTAGTCGCCGAGCTTAATCTGAAGGTCGTGCGGAGTTTGAATCTGCTGAGTCTCAATTTCAGGCTGGACAGCCTTGTTAGCCAAATATCTGCCGATAAAGAATATAGCGGCAACAGCGAGAAGAATCAGAATAACGGTAACGATACCCCACCAAGCCTTTTTGCGGAGTTTTTTGGCGTGAGCGTTCTCGCGGATCGACGGGTCTTTGTGCTTAGCCTTCCAATATGCGAATGGAGCTATAAAGATGTTTAGCCATTTAAGCCATTTGCTCTTGAAATAGTTGGTTCCGTTGTCGAGCGATTTGGCAATTTCGTATCTGTTTTTGAGGTTTTCGTCGGCCACGTTGTAGTTGAGCGCGGTTTTGAAACAGGTAGCGGCGTTAGCAAAATCGCCAACCTCCATCAGAGCCTCGCCCTGGGCCTCAAATTTCTTGGAGTTAGCCTCGGCGTTCTCGCCATCTTTGAGTGCTGCCGCCTCTTCGTACTCTTCGTAGGCGTTGATATATTCGCGGGTTGCAAACAGGAGGTCGCCCTTCATCATTTTGTACATAAACTGGAGGCTGTTGCAGCTGTCTTGGATGTCGGTGTTGAGTTCGTTCTTGCGGTCATCGCTAAGCAGGTTCTTGTATTGGATATATTCGTAGATGTATAGCGAGCGCGAATACTGGCCTTTGGCGGCGTGGGAGTCACCTTTATATTTAAGGTCGCTTTCGCTTGTACTTGAAAGGTCGCCGAACTCAAAGTCGTTGAGGTAGTTGGCTACTTTGCTGACTTCGCGGCGTTGGTCGAAAATCTTGCGCTGTTCTTCGGTGAGGTTTGTCTTGTGAAGCAGTTCCAGTTCCTCGAAAAGCTGTTTGAATTTGAAGGTGTTGGGGAGGTCTTCGATTCTTGGCTCGTCGGAGTTTTTTACTACTGTGGCATCGGTTGCCGCCGATGCTGCTACCGACATAATTTTGGGCGCGGCATTTTGCACGGCTTGGGTTATCAGCGGCGAGGCTGCTATAGTTTTGGTGGTTTGTGTGGTTATGGTGGTGGTAGTGGTTGTTGTAGTGGTGGTGCGCGTTTCGGGTTTTGGTTCGGGCTGCGCAACGCTTTCGTCATCGGTGGGGTCGAAATCGAAGTCAAAATCAAGAGTGTCGTCGGAATCTACATCGGAAACGTATTCATGTTCGGAGTGAAACCATTTGCCCATGATTTTGAAATCGTTGAGCATGTTGAAAATAGCCTTGCTGTCGTAGATGATAAGGTCGATGTTGTTTTCTCGTGAAATTCTCGTAGTCCAGTTTTCCCACCACGAAGATTCTTCGGAGGTGAGTTTTGTAGGTACAAAGAGAACCCATTTTTTTATTTCGTTGGTCTTGATGTACGGGAGGTTGTCGTTGAGCGATTTGCGGATCTGACCTTTGCGGGAGTTGGAGACACCATCGGTGAAGTATTTAGGTAGATAGATAACGGACTCTTTGCCGTTTTGTTCTATCTTTTCGGTGTTGAACTCTGTTATTAAATCCGATTTGAATATGTTGTGGTCGGGGTATTTTTTCCTCATTAAGTCTTCGCAGAGGTCGCAGAAGTTGGTTCTTGCCGTTTGTTCGTTTTCGTATTGCTTTCTAAATTCGTCCCACGTGTGCTGCATAATTATTTATGTATATGAATGTTAGGTGATGTTGCGTTTTGTCACAACAGCGTAACGTTTGTGCTACAATGTTGTAAGGCAAATATACACAAAAATATATACAGAACAAAAATATGAGGTATTTTTTTTATTCTTTATCTAATTTTTATAGTACCCTTCTTAAGAATGTCCGAAGAATTGCGCTCGATTGAGAATAAATATTTGTCGTCTTTGGTGGGAAGAGCCACGGTAGCGGTTTTTCCAGCGATACTTTTTTTGAGGATTGTGTTTCCTTTGGAGTCGTAGACTATAAGGGTGTCGGCCTGGGTGGCGTTAAAATCCCACGAAATGGTTGCGACACCGTTGTCGGCGGTAATCTCGCTTAAGTTGCTGGCTATGGAAACACCGACGGCTGTGGAGATTGCGTTTCGCGGTGTGATGTCCTGAATGGAAGTTCCGGGCATGAAAACGAAGGCAGCGATTACGGCAGCGGCAGCGGCTAAGATCCACGGAATCAGCTTGAAGTTTTTCTTAGGGCTGTTGAGCTGTTTGGATGCGAGGGCTGATATTTCGGCAATCTGAAGCGCGTCTGCAGCGAAATTGTCGTCGGCGGATAGGAGGTCGGAGTCGCTTTTGTCGATATCCCTGGAGGATCCGTTTATATAGTCGGCACAACGTGCGAGTTGGTTAAAGTCGGTGGTCTGCATTTCTTTTTTATTGTTAGAGTTGGTTATTTATATGTGTTGTCTTGTCTATGTTCAAGTACCGTTGGTTGTGTATACCATGTCGAACAGGAGTGCCAGTGATTCTTCGTTGTAGTTGGTCTGCCGGTTCTGGTTAAGCCGTGTTATGATTTTTCCGTTGGTTTTGCCCACGTACATTCTTACTGCGTCGGGTTTGTTGTCTTTGTTTTCAACGGTGTTGCACAGCGTGCAAAGCTTCTCGAAAATCACTTTGTCGAGTTCTGTTCCTTCAATTAGTATTGATTTTGCTAAGTTGTCGTCCGCCTTTGACTTCGCGTATGCTTTGAGGTCTTGCTCAGATGGTTTGATTCTAAAGAACATTTTGCAGAATAGCGTTACCTTGGGTGCCTCCTGCCCGAAAGATGCTAATACCTTGAGAAGGTAGTTTTTCTCGTTTTCGATGATTAGCTTTTCTTCGGGCGTAATCTGATAACCTTGTCCGCGTTTCAATACGGAGGTTTCGTACTCGCTGAAATGCTTATCTTTAGTGGTTTCCGATCTGAGAATCTCGAGCATCATTTTGTAGAGCACCGCCGAGAGATAGGTTTCGGGTTTGGCTCTTTTGTCGTACAGGCTTTCGATTCTTTCGCGTTTAGCTATATATTTTTCAATTATCGTCTGTTTAGTATCTTCGTAATCAGCGGCATCAATATATCCGGCTTTAATGTATTTTTTTACAATTATGTCGGTAATTGTTGTAATCATGCGTGTTGTGAACACGCTGCCGTTGTCGTTTTTTTCAAATATTTTCATTTACTTTGCTTGTTGTAACGAGGTAGTATTTTGCCTGTGCAAAGTAAACAATTTTTTTTGTATTTTTATAGTCGGATAGTTATTTACGAAATGAAATTTTTCTGGTCAGTTTTTTAAGTTATTCAACATATACCCTTGCCACCCTCGGGGAAATACCAGTGAGAATTTCGTAGGGGATGGTGCCGATTGCTGTTGCCATTTCGATAAGTTTGGTGTTGGTGTCGAAGATTACCACCTCGTCGCCAGCCTTGCACTCGATGTCGGTGATGTCTACCATGCACATGTCCATGCAGATGTTGCCGATGATGGGTGCGCGGTGTCCGTTGATTTCCACTTCGAGGTTCCGGTTGCCGAACTTGCGGTTGAGTCCGTCGGCGTATCCTACGGGGATGAGGGCAATGCGCGAGTTGCGTGAGATTTTGCCCCGTCGGTTGTAGCCTACGGTTTCGGTCTTGTCGATGTTCTTTATTTGCACTATGTTGGTCTTCCATTTTGAAATGCCCATGAGCTGCTCTGTTGCCTCGTATGCCACTCCGTAAAGGCCTATGCCGAGGCGTACCATATTGAACTGGTAGTCGGTGAAACGCTCTATGCCCACCGAGTTGCAGATGTGGCGCATTGGGCTGAGGCCTGTCTTTTGGCAGATGGTGTCGGCCATGGAGGTAAAACGCTCTACTTGCGTCAGCGAGAAGTTGTCCTCCTGATTGTCGTCGGCGGCAACAAAGTGGGTGAACATCGATATTATGTTAATAGTGTCGGCGTTGCGGTTTACAATGTCGCAAAACTCGTCTAACTCGTGAGGCATGAAGCCTGAGCGGTGCATTCCGGTGTCGAGCTTTACATGTACGGGATAGTGGGTGATGCCGCGCTCCTTGAGTATCTCGATGAGGCGGAGGGTGCGTTCGGATGAGAACAGCACTGGCTCGAGACGGTAGTTGATAAGCTGTTTGTAGTTTCGTCCGTCGTAGTTCATCACCATTATTGGCATACGGATGTTGGCGCGACGCAGGGCTATGCCTTCTTCGGCAAAAGCCACGCAGAGATAGTCCACACCGTTGTTTTGCAGCATATTGGCAATCTGGTAGCTGCCGCTGCCGTAGCAGTTGGCCTTTACCATGGCAATCATTTTGGTCTGCGGGCGGAGCAGTGCGCGGTAGTAGTTGAGGTTGTGCTTGAGGGCGTTGAGGCTTACCTCTAATACGGTGTCGTGGTTGCCTGTGTGGAAAAAGTCGAAAGCGTCGGCAAAGTCGTCGTAGCACTCGCCTTTGAGTAGTATTCCGCCGCCAGTGTGCGATTGTTCAGAAAAGTTGTCGATATAGTCCTGAATAGTGTCGTATTTGGTTATTCGGATAAACTCGTTGTGAGGTATCTGTTCGAAGTATCCTATGAACACAATGCGCGAAATGCCGCATCCACGTGCTGCGAAGAATAGTTTGGCGAAGAACTCGTCTTTGGTGAGGGTTTCGAAGTCGGGCTTGGCTATAACGGCGGTGAGCGAGTTGAACTGGTGCTGCCGAGCCATAAAGTCGAAACACTTGCAGATGGCGTAGATGTTGTTTTTTGACGAGAAACACGACACGATGCCTATGTTGAAATCGCCGTTACGCATTTTGATAAGCGGGTCGGGAATTTCGAGATTCTGGAAAACCGGATTGTGGATCGACGGGATGTAGAGGTTCTGCTTTAACAGGTAGCAGAGGCACTGTGCGGCATCATGCGCGTGCTCGGTGTCGCAGAAAGGAATTTTTACCGTGGCCGGGAACTCCGACTGGCACTGTGTTATGTTTATAGTGGTGAAAGATTCTGTCTTGTTGAACGTTATGGCGAACTCCTCCTCGTTGAAACTAACAGTGTCGGCCTGTTCGATAGCGGATACGGAAGTGTATTCGTAATGGTCGGGAATCTGGCAGACTGCTATGTCGTAGGTGTTGTCTAAGAGGCTGACATTTTCGAGAAAGTCCAATTCGGATGTGTAGTGGGCTGTGGCAAAGATGTTGGCGGAGTTTTTGAGCAGGAGCGCCATCCAGTCCTTGATACAGCATCGGCCCTTGCGCTCGGGAACGGCTATTACCGTGCCCTCGTAGCGGCGGACGACCTCGGAGATGTAGAGGTTGATGGCGGTGTTGACATTCTTGACCTTGATATAAGCCGAGTCGTTAAAAGGTTCGGCATCAAGAGGCTCTGCGTATACAAAAATCCTGACGCCGAGGCCGTGCATACGGTTGATAGCGTTAGGCGGATCCTTGAACTTGCGGAGGTCGAAATAAACGGAGTTGGGGAGGGCGGCGGCTGTCGCGGCCCTTAGTATCATCTGGTCGGCGGACAAATCGGCGCGGCCGGTAGTTTCCTGTGCGTTGACTATATCAGCGATTTCTTTAACCGATAGTTTCATATCAAATAATTTTTGTGCAAATATAGAAAAATATTATTTAGGTTGTGGAAAGATGTGAATCTTGTTTTCGTCGGAGTTGAAAATGCAAACCGAGTTGGTCTCTTTTTCGATGTCGTAAATCATAATTCCGTCGGTGGGCAGAAACTCGTATTTGTCCACCTCGTATTGCGTGCCGTTGGCGGCGGTGCGTTTGTAGGTGTTGCCGAGAAACCATCCTCCGCCTTGTTCGCCCGCCGGAATGGTTTTGATGCGGACTTCGCTTTCGAAATCAAGTGTAATATTCTCGTCTGAATTGTCGAAGAAAATTATGATTTTGCACCTCTTGCTGTTGATGCTCCTCAGAATGCAGGCGTAGTCGGTAACGGAATTATCGTTGAAGCGTCCTGTGGCGGTGCCCGAGAAGTCAAGTTCGCTACGTGCGTCGGATGATATTTTCCATGCTGTTGACGAGTTGCGGAAATACTTGTTGCCTGCGAAATACTTCCAGAGCACGAGTTTGTATTCGCCCGGGGTAAAGTCCAACGCCTCCTTGGTCATAAAAATTGAGTTGATCTGCTGGTATATTTTGGCAGATACGAGATGTTTTTTGGGGATGTATCCCTTGGAGCCTCGCAACGAGGTGGCCTCTACCCATGTTACGCCGTTGTTGATGATTTCGGGACGGTCGGGAACTATTTTTACTGTTTCGCCATAGTTCAGGTGGTCGGCGGGTTGCGCGGTAAGGCTGTCGGCTTTGTAGAGATGGGCGTCGTCGGCTATAACGTGCATCTGGTCGTGCCGTCCGAAAGTGAACACCGACACCGCTATTGCGAGCAGGAATATGGAAATAACGAGAATCATGGCTATGTTGCGCCATACCGACTGGTTTTTAGCACGTTCGGCAGGTGTTAGCTCAAAAATCTGAGTGTTGAGGTTTTTCTCCTCGTTGGCGGTCTGCTGGGCCGAAGTCTTAACGTCGCGCAGAAACGACTCGCAGTCCTGATAGCGGTCCAACGGCTTTTTTGCCGTCGCCTTGTAGATAATCTCCTCCATCTGTGGCGACACTCCGGCGTATATCGACGACGGCGGCGGCAGAGGCTCGTTGATAATCTTGTTGTAAATGTCGTATTCCGACAGCTTGGTGTCGTAAGGATGCTGCCCGGTGAGCATTTGAAAAAACGTTATTCCAAGCGAATAGATGTCGGTACGGCGGTCTAATGGCTGACCCTTTACCTGCTGGGGACTCATATACAGAGCTGTTCCGACCTTAGTGCCGGGCTGGGTGAGGTGCTTGGGCGTTTCGCCTATGAGCTGGGCTATGCCGAAGTCGAGGATTTTGATTTCGTCGTCGGCGGTGATGATAAAGTTGCCGGGCTTGATGTCGCGGTGGATAATGTTTTTGGAGTGCATATATCCGATGGCGTCGAGCATCTGCGAAATATATCTTACTGCGCGGGGTTCGGGTATAGGTCCCGATTCGTTTTTGAGGTAGACATCCAGAGCCGTACCCTTGATTAGCTCCATTACAATGAAAGTGCCCTCCTCGCACTCTATGTAGTCGTAGATGCTTACTATGTGCGGGTGTTTGAGCTTTGAAAGAATCACAGCCTCGTTTTTGAAACGCTCTTTTACGCCATCTTTCTGTTCGAGAATCGGGTTGAGCTGTTTGATGGCGGCGCGGCGGCCGATAAGCATGTGTACGGCTTCGTATACGCTGCCCATTCCGCCTTGGCTTATAAGCCCGTCGATTTTGTAGTTGCCGAGCCTCCGTCCTATGAGAGTGTTTTTCTGCATTTTCGTAGTGTTTAAAAGGGTATTGTAATAGAAGTTCCCGGGGTGATATGCTCTGAGCCGAGGTGGTTGACCTGCATTATCCGCCGCCGGCTTACCCCGAACTGTTTTTCTATGGTAGACATATTGTCGTAGAACCTTGTCCTTATGATTTTTTTTACAGGAATATTCATGATAATGTTTCCTGCCTTGCTAAAAACCACAATATCTTCGATTTTTACATTGTAGAGAGCCGAAACAGAGTCGATATTGCAGGTGCTGTCGGTCTGTATGTCGATGCTGTACGACTGGTGCGATGCCGGAGGCCTGTCGGTTGCTATACTGTTTTTGTTGCTGAACCGCATAAACACTATGCCGGCTATCAGCAGGACGGCGAGTGCTATTTCGATAGCCAGCATGTATTTCTTACGGTTGGATGCAAGCTGAGGTACAATCGGTGTTTCGGCAGTGGCAGCAGCTTTGGTCCCGACATTATAGAATTTGATAATCTGTAGGGTGATATTGTCGGTAGCGCCACGGTCGAGGGCTGTCTTGAGCATCTCCGCCCCCTTGTCCTCTATGTGTCCACGGCGGAGGAGCATGCTTTGAATCTCTTTTTCGGGAATCATGTTGTAAAGTCCGTCGGTGCATAACAGAATCAGGTCTTTTTCGGACGGGACCACCGGCTTGGAACATATATGCGGACTGCCGTGGATGCCCATTGCCGCAGTCAGCTCGTTTTTGCGCGGATGGCTTTCGGCATCTTCTGGCGACAGTTTGCCTTGTTCCACAAGCAGTTCCACGTATGAGTCGTCGCGGGTGAGCCTGATAAGGCTGCCGTCGTGCAAAAAATAGATGCGCGAATCGCCGAGGTGGGCGTAGTAAACCTTGTTGTAACGGATAAGCGCCAGCACGACGGTGGTGCCCATGCCTTCGCACGCGAAGTCGTTGCGGGCCTCCTCCTCGATACGTGTGTTGGCGTAGCTTAGCGCGTCGGATAGAGCCTGGAACGGATCTTTGTAGTAGTAATTTGAGAAAAAGAACTTGACTGAGTTCACCACTGTCTGGGAGGCTTTTTCGCCGCATGGCAGACCGCCTATGCCGTCGCACACCACAAACACATGGCCGTTGAGCGTATCAAAATAGCCGAGATAGTCCTCGTTGTTGGTACGCACACAGCCTTTGTCGGTGAGGTTGATGTAGTGAAAGTTGGTAAGTTCTTTGGTTTCAGACATGGTTTAATATTTGAGTTTGGCAAACACTGCGCCTATGCGTATTATGTCGCTGTTGTGAACTTTGCTTTTGTTGATACGTATATCGTTGACAAACACTCCGTTGGTGCTGTCCTTGTCGGTGATGAAGAATATTCCTCCCTCGAAACTCAACACCGCGTGGTGCGACGATACAGTCCTGTTGGGGACGACGATGTCGTTGTCGGAGCTGCGTCCGATTGACATTACGAGCTTGTTGAGGTCGAAAGCCGTGTGTTCGCCGTCGTTGTCTATTATGAGTTTTGGCGACTGCTGACCGCCTGCCACGAGGTTTTCGTCGGAGTTGAAATCGTCGAAAGAGTGGATAACGCTCACGGGATGCTTGCGGTATTTTTCGATTTCGCGGCGGAGGCGTTTGTTCTGAATCTGTATCTCCCTCATTTTCTGCAAGGTGGATTCGTCTATTTTTTTGAGAACCTTGTTGCGTACCATGGCGTAGATTATCAGCACCACTGCCAGCACCACAAACATGATACCTGCTATGGCTGTGGAAGGATGCCGTCCGAAGATGCCCGTCTTGCCCGGGTTTGAGAACTCAACTATCACCTCCTTGCTGCCCAAAAGCGTGCGGGCAAAGTTGTTGGTGCCGTTTTGGGAGGTCTCGAAAGTTATTCTGTAGTAATGGTTAGTGGTTTTTGGCGGAGTCTTGCTGTTTTTTTCGGCAAGCTGCATTAGGGTCTGCTCCAGCTGCCCCTTTTCAAAAACCGAAAAGCTTCCGCCCGAAGCCTCGCAGAGCTCGGTGAGCTCGCGGCGTGCGTTGGGGGTTTCGGTCTTGAACATCACCACGTTAACGTAAGTGTCGCTGTTGTGCATCGCCTCCAGAAAATCCTTTGAGAAAGTGAGCGTGTTGCTCAGGTTGAGCCCTCGTGAAATGATTGTGAGGAATTTGGCATTCTGGCTTGTGGTATGCTGCAGGGTGTAGGCAGCCGCCTGCTCGATACTTGAGTATAGGGGATTGTCAAAATTTGCGCTGTCGGTTTCGGGCAGGAGGTAGCAGCCGGTCATGGAGTTGAGCAGGGCGGTGTTGCTTGTGGGTTCCGCGCTGATGAATTTTAAAATGTTAGGCGTTTTCCCGTCGAAAAAAAGGATGTTCACATGGTCGTCGGCGTTGGCCGTGCTGGTAATCTGTCTGAGCGCGGAGATAATTTCTGGGTAGATGTTGTTGCGGTAGAAATAGTATGAGTTTTCTACTAAAAATATATAAGTGTGCGATGTGGCAGCAAGAGCCTGGCCGGTAAGGTTCTCGACAGCAAAATCCACCTTTTGGGATAGCTCCTCGATGGTGAAGCTGTCGATAGTCTTGTCGTTGCCGCCGGAGATTTCGAGGTTGAATGATATTTCAGGGAAACCGCTCTCGTCGATACGGCTGATTCTGAAATCCTGCGCCGGAACCATCTGCGCCGCCGTTGTTAGCCATAATAATATCAGCCACTTGCTCATGTCAGTTTACCATACGGTTAAAGTCGGGTTTTACATTTTTGTCGATTTCCACAATCTCTTTGATAACGAGGATGGTGTCGCGCTGATAATAAAATTTGTCGTCTACCACACCGCGCACCCTTACATAGTCGTCTTTTACGGGCAGGAAGCTGATGGTGGTAACGTTGATTTTTCCATGGTTTTTGATGGTGAAGAAGCTGAGGTCTTCGAGCCGGAGGGTGTTGATGACCCTTCCCCTTACTACCACAGTCTTCCCCCTGTACCGCTCGGGATGCTGGGTGATGGCGGCAATAGGCGTGCAGCACGACGACAGTACGCACGCTAAGATGATTAAAACGATATAATGTGTCAGTTTCATAACATTACAAAGGTAAACATTATTTTTTGAATATCGCTATTTTTCTGACTTAAATTCCAAATCCGTCAAGAAAATCACGGCGATGACATATAAAAACCGCATCTGAATTGTCAAAAATTGTTTACCTTTATAGTTTTTTTGAATATTCTGGCGTTAATGCTTTTGCTTTCGGATTTTGAGGTCACCAACAATGGTTATTTTTTTATCCGGATAATTTCCGCTCAAAATCTCGTTCCATTTCTGGAGATACTTTGCAGGCACATGAAACTTGGTAGCCGAATTAACGAGAAAGCCATAATCTGAAAGGTTGTCAGGATTGGCGTAGCAATAAATATCAGCAAGATTCTGACAGCTATCAAACGCATATTCCGAAATGCTTGTAACGCCATCTGGAATGGTAACAGAAGCAAGAGAGGTACAGCGGTAGAACGCAGAACTACCAATTTTTGTAACACTATTGGGAATGGTAATAGAGGTAAGGGAAGTACAGTATTCGAACGTCCCATTACTAATTTCCGTAACACTATTAGGAATATTAACAGTGGTAAGAGAAGTACAAACTTCAAACGCACATTCACCAATTTTCGTAACACTATTAGGAATAGTTATTGAGATGAGGGAGGTACAACCATAGAACGCAGCATAACCAATTTTGGTAACACTATTAGGAATTGTTATAGAGGTAAGGGTGGTACAATCATCGAATGCTCTACTACCAATTTCCATAACATTATCAGGAATGGTAACGTCGCCGCCATCTCCCATATATCTTTTTAATATTGTATGAGCATCATCTTCATAAAGCCATTCAATATCATTGAGTTTTTTGGCACCCCAAGGACTGCCGGTTGCCGTGCCATAGTAAAAAATATGAGGAACATGAATGAACGCACCAGGACCAATTTTTGTAACACTATTAGGAATAGTAACAGACGTAAGAGAGCGACAGTTGACGAACGCAGTCATAGCAATTTCTGTAACACTATTAGGAATAGTTATAGATGTGAGGGATGTACAGCCTCCAAACGCATTATCACCAATTTCCGTAACACTATTAGGAATAGTTATAGAGGTAAGGGAGGTACAACCACAGAACGCCAATACATCAATTTCCGTAACACTATTAGGAATGGAAACTGAGGTAAGGGATGTACAATCTTGGAATGCAGCACCACCAATTTTCGTAACACTATTAGGAATAGTAACAGAAGTAAGGGAGGTACAACCATAGAACGCAGCAGAACCAATTTTGGTAACACTATTAGGAATTGTTATAGAGGTGAGGGAAGTACAATTAAAGAACGCGTGCCAACCAATTTCCGTAACACTATTAGGTATGGTAACCGAGGTAAGGGAGGTACAGCCTCCGAACGCATTCTCACCAATACTTGTGATGCCTTGATTGATAACAATTGTTTTAATGTTTTCACTTAAATTATCCTTATTATCCTCCCATGGGGCTATTTGGTAATAATCATCATAATCAGCCATCTTGCCAGTTCCGCTGATTGTCAGTGTTTGTGTTTGAGTATCGAAAGTCCATGTTGCATTTTCGCCGCAAGAGCCGGAGGTCTGCGCAAAAGTCGTGGCAGAGGTCAGCCACAATACAGCAAGCAGTATTGCCGCCATCCGCAATAATATTGATGTTTTATTTCGTTCCATTTTTTTATATGATTAAGTTTTATATTCGATTCAGCAAAAAAAAACTTGCAGAAGATCTTGTTTTAAGACTTTCCCCAAGGTTGCATAGTTATAGAACTTTGTTTACTTCGTCAATTGTGATATTGAGTTGCGCAGCTATTTGGGCGGGGGATATTCCAACTGAATGAAGCAATTTTATTGATGCCGCCAATTGATTTTTTGTCTCCTTCAGTTCCACTTTTGTCTCCTTCAATTCGTATTCGAGGTCTTCTTTTTCCGCCTTGCGAAATGCAAAAAGGCGTTCGGCGTAGTCTTCAAGGTCGAGGTTTCCGCGCAGTTGTTCGTCGGCGGCAGCATAAAGCAGACGGTTGAAAATAATGTTGAAGTCGGAATCCTTGTCTTTGTCTTCCGAGAGCTCGAGATATTTCGAGTCGTATTCCAGCTTGTAACGTTGGTCAAACGCCCGCAACATCTTTTCCAAAGGTTTTTTGGGTTTCTCCGGCAAAAACGGGATTTGAATTATATACAAATGATACGTCATACCTTTGAGAAACTCGCACTGCGATTTAAAGTTCAAAACGTTGTCGTCCTCGTCGTAAAACACAGTGCTGCCCTTTATCAGCGGATATTCAAAGCCTTTTCCAAGCGAATGTCCGAGGATGAAAATTCCATAAATATGTCTCGGTTTTTTAACGATGTATGGTGTCCTCTCTTTGTCTCTGTGGTATTTTGTAACAGCGTCGGCGTTGGATTCGTTTGCCATTTGAAGTCCGAAATATTTTCTGAAACGCATAACCTCTTCCGGCTCCGAGGCTTTTTGCAGTTCTATCGTAACAGTCTCCTTTGTTCCGTCGGGATTTTCTATCGTGCATTCGTGCCCTTTTATTTCAACTGTCTCGATTTTTTTGTTCAAAATGCCGCCCAAGAGCACTTTTGCAACGCGCTCGTCCTCCATAAGGAATTTGAAAACCGTGTCGTATATAGGATTGCAGACTTTTGCCATAACTTACAAAACATTATTTTCGCAAATGTACTTTGTTTTTTCTGAAAATGCAAAAAATAATTATAGAACATTTTTTATTGTAACAAATACTATAAGTGATGTAAAAATATATCATCGTTACACCGGTATTATGTAGTTGCTGCTGATATATATCAATTTATAATTCAGAGCAGGCAGTTCTGCTTCTTACACAACCATTTCATGTATAGGGACGTGATTTTTTCCGGAACATATAGCCGATTTTGACATGTCAAAGTATATGGTCTGTAGCTTACATATACCAATTGAGCACCAAAAGTATACGCTTCCGCTTCCACACCATGCCATTCGAGGCATAAAAGTGATTGATTTTGCCGTCAACCAGGCACCTCCGCTACCAAAAGTTAACCCTTCTGTAGCAGATGGTATCCTTTCAAGCCATAAAAGTGACCTCTTCTGTAGCCGAACCACACACTTCCAAGTGTCGGATGACATATATCCGAATCAGAAACGACGCTCCGACATGTCGAAATCGTAAATTCAGTTTCAGAAACGGCACTTCAACTGCTCAATTGACATGCTACAGCTTCATACCATTCTACTTTTACCATTGAGGAGGCATACTCCTGCTTCAGAACCATACACTTTTACCCCTGAGGTGGCATGCTTCAGTATCGGAAGCAATTACTTTCGATATAAAAATGACATACAATTGTTATAACCTTATATAATTTATTTATTATAAGTATGTACATTAATAATTTAATTGTTATTTAAAACTATTGTAGTAACTAATCAATGATATACTAATATAAAACATATAACACAAAATGCAATATAACGCTATGTAACAGAAAAAGTGTTATGCAAAAATGCGGTGTTTTTATTTTTTTTGTACATTTGCAAAAACAATTGCTACCATGTCAAACAAAACACTATCGGCATTAAAAAACAACAATTTGTCATCATACCTTGGCATAATAGGCTGCTGCGTGGGCGCGGCGTTAACAATAGCTGCGGGCGCATATTTCAGTTATTTGTTGCCTGCGGGGGCGGTGATTATATCGAGCATTGTTTGTGTAATGTTTGCCGCACTTGCTTTTAAGCCCACCGGCAAAATTCTCAAAGCCGAAATTGCCAAACGACAGCAGGAACAAGAGCAACAAAAGCAAGAGTTACAGCAAATTAAAGAACAAAACGAGCAGTTAGAAAAAGAAAACAAGGATTTGTCCGACAAACTCAGCGTCCGCCAGCAGATTAGCACGGCACAATCGGCTCTGAAATACACTTTCAAACTCGAGCTGCTTGAATTTGAAAACAAAGGCTACATTGTTAAAGAGGACTATCTCGACGACCTTGAAATCAACGTTGAAAAACCCGGCTGGCTAAAATCGCTCTGGCCCGACAAGGGAACTAAAAAAATCCTCTTTATTACAAAATTTTATAACAAAGTAAGCATCGGAATCGACTTTACCAAAATACGTTACTGCTACAATGGCGACAAGCTGTCGTTCTACGGAGTAAAATTCTCGGTAGACCATCCCGACCTTAGCAGCGAAATGGAGCGCGACCGCAACGACATAGACCTATGCGAAGTGGTGTCGGTATCAGAAAACGGTCGCCGCGAAATACGTAACGACGACCGTTTCAACGAGCTTAAACGCTGGTATCGCGAAAAACAGCTCCTTATGATTAAAGACCAGAACCGGTACGATGCCCGCGACATCTGCTCGGCATATACACGTATACTCCACGAGAGTTTGAAAGAGCGGTTTCCTAACATCGACTTTGTGGATTCGGCGGATATTCCGAGCCTGCCGCTCAACAACGTCCACCCCATCAACACATCTTTGGACGATCGCGTGGGCGAAATCACCAACACGCTGCTTACCCTCACCACCGCTATGAAAAAAGAGAACGAGTTGAAGCGGCTGCAGTAAGTTGATGGTGAACAATAATTTCACTGTTTTTTTAATAAAAACGCATATTTTTTCTAATCCTCAGTGTAAGTAACACGCTAACCATCACCATTGTAAAGTATGTCGGGCGCACGTTCAAGGCATCCATAGTGCGCAGACAGCCAAAACGTGTGCCCCGTCAGCTGTTCCCCTCACCCAAAACGCCTATAATCACCGCCGCCCCAGCACTTCCCTACTGCGGGGCAGCGCCAAAAGAGGCACTTCCCCAAAACCCCGGACATCATCGCCACGTGTGTGGCTCTGATGTCCGGGGTTACAGAAATACCGTCTTCCAGACGGTTGGGATTCGTTACATTCGTAAAAAAATTATTGTACAAATAATTTTTTTGTATTTGTTATTGCCACAGCAGATATTCGTTTCATTCGTTTAATTCGGTGTTAAAAAAAGACATTCCGTGCTCTTTGTGTCCCTCCGTGTCCTATGTGCCCTCCGTGGTTAAAAAAAATTTGCAAGTTTCAACCCCAACCATTATCTTTGCAATTAGAAACAAAAACAGAAAGCACCATGTCAAAATACCTCGACCCGAAGGCGGATTTGACCTTCAAGAAAATATTCGG
>JAFYFR010000114.1 GCA_017543645.1 Bacteroidales bacterium | reverse complement strand
GGTGTTAAAGTTACTCAAATCTAATTCAGTAAGCATTTGACACCCAAGAAACATGTCATTCATATTCGTTACATTCTCTGTATTTAGATAGTCAAGATTACGAATTTCGGTTAATTGTTGACAGTTATAAAACCACCTCTCGCAACTTGTAGGTTTATAATCCTTGAACGATTCATCAAAAATAGCAACCTTGGCATTCCCCCAATCGAGTGACCAATCAAAATCAAATCCCAGCACATCCTCGTGTTTGCTTTTGTCCTCATCGTAATAGAATGTTACGGTTTCGCCGTTGTCGGTTAGGAGGGCGTAGGGTTCGCGGTTATCTTCTTGGGTATATGCTTTGTAAGTTAAATATCCCGGTTTGCCATTTTCGGGTTCATCGATGCGGGCGTAGGTGGCATCTATAATGTTTGTGTTGTAGATAGTTCCGTTGCCACCTTTAAGATTAGTGCACTGAGAGAACATGTAATCAGAATATTGAACAGATGAAGTTGACCATTTGTCGCCAACATAGATAGTAGAAAGTTTATTACAGCCACGAAACATATAAGACATTTGTTGCACATCATGAGTATCGAAACTGTTCAAATAAAGAACGGTAAGATTCTGACAATCATAGAACATCGTTCTCATTGTGGTAACATTCTTAGTATCGAAACTACTCAAATCAAGACTTGCTAACCCGTCACACCATGCAAACATGTTCTGCATTGTTGTAACATTCTCGGTATTAAAACTGCTTAAATCAATACTATTAAGACTCTTACAGCCCCAGAACATACTGCTCATATCTGTTACCATTGTGGTATTGAGATATTCTTTCATGCCCACAATTTCAGAAAGTGAAGTCATAGAAGAAAACCAACCACTGCAACTTGTTGGACTGAAATCTTTGAACGATTTGTCAAAAACTGCTTTTTGTACAAGGGATGGACTGAATGGTTGTGTAATGCGATGCGCACCGATAAATCCAGCCCCTTTGCGGTATTGCCCATAGTAGAATGTTAGTGTACCATCTTCATCGAGATACCAGTAGCCGCAAACCCCTTTGTCGACAACGGTAACATCAAACTCGTCAGATAAATCATTGTATGTAAGGGTGATGGTCTTTTTGCCGGTGGTGGTGTAATCAAAATCAGAATAAGACAAACCTTTAAGATCATATTCAGTAACATCTACGGAAGTTTCGGTATTGTCGGAGTATTTAAATGTTACCACCAAACCTTCTGGATAAAAATTCTCACCCAAGGCATATTCTGTCTGAGTGGGGATGGTAGTAACAGAAAAGGAAACAAGTGTTTTCTCCGTAAAGTATCCCGGAGAATCCTCGCCCCGGTCGATGCGGGCGTAGGTTCCATCGGTGTGGTTTTCGTCAAATGCAGTACCTTTGCCGCCCACAATAGATGTACAGTCATCAAACATAATCAATGCGTCATTTGCAGTAATCCATTTAGGTCCGATAAAAATAGTTTCAAGGTTATTGTCCTTATAAAACATCATTCTCATTACGGTAACATTCTTGGTATCGAAACCGCTCAAATCGAGGCTTTTGAGTTCGCTACAATATGCAAACATGCACTGCATTGTTGTAACATTCGCGGTATTGAAACTGCTTAAATCTATACTATTAAGGCTCTTACATCCCCAAAACATAGCACCCATTTCAGTTACACTTTGAGTATTAAACCCACTCAAATCTATACTTGCAAGTGAGAAACAATTGGAAAACATACTATTCAAATTCGTTACATTTTGAGTATTAAACCCACTCAAATCTATACTTGTAAGTAATTCACACTGGGAAAACATACTGCTCATATCTGTTACCAAAGTAGTATTGAGATAATCTTTCATTCCCACAATTTCGGAGAGGGAAGACATATCCATAAACCAATTATGGCAACTTGTGGGTCTAAAATCTTCAAACGATTTGTCAAAGACTGCCTTTTTTACCAAGTGAGCAACGTTCTGAGGACGCAAAGAACCTCTCGGTCCAAGATAGATAGCCCCTTTGCTGTATTGCCCATAGTAGAATGTAAGAGTGCCATCTTCATCGAGATATTGGTAGCCGCAATCACCTTTGTCTACAACGGTAACATCAAACTCGTCAGAGAAATCTTTGTAGGTAACGGTAATGGTCTTTTTACCAGTAGTAGTGTAGTCAAAATCAGAGAATTTCAATTCTTGGTTAAGGTAGTATTCTTCTGTTTCCGGATCAGCATAAGAATATTTAGGTTCAATATCAATCTCTGTATTATCAGAGTATGTAAATGTTACCACCAAGCCCTCGTAATTAAATTCTTCTCCCAAGGCATATTCTGTTTGGGTGGGCTGTGATTTTACTGCTATGCCTACAACGGTATTGTCGTTTCCATCTGCAAAAACCTGCATTGCAGGAAAGATAAACAACAGGACGAGGAATAGTGTGAAATAGAATTTACAATTTACCCCCCCCCGTTGACTTTTTGTAAAGTATAATCAAAGTGTATTCATGGTTAAAACGTTTTTAAAGATTAAAGTTTATGTGTCGAAAGTTACGGAATTTTTTGTTACGTAAGCGCATAAAAGCGATTTTTTTCTTTCTTTCCAATAAAAAAAGACGAAAAAAGTGAATAATGCCTCGGGAATAATTATTTTTGCATATCTTTGAAGATGAAAAAAAACATCGGAAATGAGAAAAATAGGATTGTGTATTTGGCTGTTGGCTGCGTTGGCGGCTATCGGATGCGGGCCGAGCAAGAAGGAAATAGAAAGGCAACTCAGGGCAGAACGCATCTTGGACAGTATCATGTTTAATCGTGAAAAGATGAAAGTGGACACCTGTACGGCTTATTTCCGCCGGATAGTGTGGGCAGACAAACAGCACATGATGACTTTCGACCGCATTGAGATTCTCTCAGGCAAGGATGCCGAGGATTATGCCGCTCAACACCACGGTTTTGACGGAAGCCAGTCTATTGTGGTAAACTATGAAAAAACCACCGCCACCATGGCTGTTTTGGAAGATGCCGAAATATGGATTATCAACCCCGACTACAAAACCGGCAAGAGCAAAAACGAATATGTCAGGGGCGACATATCCGATGTGGAAAACTTTGAGTACAACACCATTGTCAAGCTCAAGTATCAGAACAAGGAAATCTTCAACATAAGGCAGATTGATCTGGGAAAATAATTACCCACACCTTATATATATGTACTAAACCGCGCTTACGCTGTATATTTCGCTGATGATATCTTGGTATTTCTGCGCCACCACCTTGCGTTTAAGCTTCTGAGTTTGCGAAAGTTCGCCAGTTTCTGCGCTCCACACGTCGGCAACCATACGGAAGCGTTTGATTTCCTCGGTCTTTCCGTTGAGCTTGTTGACTCGCTTCACTTCCGAATCCATCAGAGCCAGCACTTCGGGGTTGGAAATCAGTTCCCTATTATTGGCGCAACGGATGCCCGACTGCTGAAGATAATGTGCGAGTTCCTCGAAGTTGGGCGAGATAATTGCGCTTGCAAACTTCTGATTTTCACCTATTACCATTATCTGCGAGATATATTTCGACTCCTTGAACTTGCCCTCGACCATCTGAGGAGCGATATATTTGCCGCCGGATGTCTTGAAAACGTCTTTTTTGCGGTCGGTGATATGGAGGCAGTTGCCAGCCGAAACGTAGCCGATGTCGCCAGTGCGGAAATATCCGTCTTCGGTAAACACCTGCGCGGTGAGTTCGGGATTCTTGTAGTAGCCTTTCATCACGTTCGGACCCTTCACAAGTATCTCTCCGTCCTCGTCGGTCTTGACGTCAACATTGCTTACAATAGGTCCTACCGACGAAAACTTGTGTCCCATTACTCCGGGAACGGAGTGCGCAATGATGGGCGAAGTCTCGGTAAGTCCGTACCCCTCCTGAACATTGATGCCGGCGGCCCAGAGCAGGCGGCTGAGCGACACAGGCAGGGCAGCGCCGCCACAACCAAAAAACTTCATCTCGCCGCCAAAATAGTTCTTACGCCATTTGCGGTATACAAGGATATTGAAAATTGAGCGTAAAATACTGTAACCAAGACCGTTGGCGCGGAAATGCTCAAATCTGTAACCGAGGTTGACGGCATAATCGAAAATGCGTTTGCGCAATCCGGTGAGTTTCGCGCCCTCTTTCATAATGCCTTCGATAATCTTTTCGGCAATGCGCGGAACTGTGTTGCAGCCGTTGGCGTGAATGTCGCAAATATCGCGTACAATGGTTCCGAGGTTCTGCGCATAATAGATTCCTATGCCGTTGTACTGGTACATATAGCAGAAACAACGCTCGTAAACGTGACAGAGGGGAAGTATAGAGATAATGCGGTCTTTGTCGTGAACAAGGCGTCCGATAATGTTGCTTCCGGCGGTAAAGTTGCTCACAAAATTGCGGTGGGTAAGCATCACGCCTTTGGAAAGACCCGTTGTGCCCGATGTGTAGATTATTGACACAACGTCGTCGTCGTGAATACTCTGCTTAATCTGTATAAGCTCTTTCGCGTAATATACCTTGCTTTTTTCGCCCAGCTCAACCAGTGAGCCGAGGTTTTCAACGCCATCGATATTGTTGAAAGAGAATACTTTTTGAATAGTCCTAACTTTGGGAACGACAGCAGAAATCCTGCGGTACGCCGCCGAATCGGACACAAACACAAACTTACATTCCGAATGGTTGAAAATGTATTCGTAATCGTCGGTGCTGATGGTAGGATAAACCGGCACATGAACCGCGCCTGTCTGAGCCACAGCCATATCCACAAAATTCCACTCGGGACGGTTGTTAGATACGGTAACGATTTTGTCGCCCCGCTTCACACCCAATGCAAGCAAACCGTAACTTAGGATGTCGACATTGTTGCGATATGTTCCGTAATCGAATGTTTTCCAATCTGTTCCTTCTTTGCAAGCCAATGCGTCGCGGCGATGGTATCTTTCGCAGCAATAATCTAACAAGTCGAAAATTCTGGTTACTTCCTGCATGATGTTCCTGTTTATAATTTCACTATCAAAAACGTCTGTTCGATTTTTTTTTAACGCCGCAAAGTTAGAAAATTTTTCGAATTCTGAAAAAATTTATTTGATTATATTATTGTTAATAACTGTTATTAAATTGTATTCTATTTATTTACAAAAGCAAAAAACTTAAAAAAAAATTGAACAAAAAATTTTGGAATACGAAAGTCGAAATTTTAGTCGGCGGAAATCAGACTAAAAAAAATCTTCGGTCGAAAAATTTATAAATTGAAAACCGACCATTCTTGGCAAACAATATGCAACAAAAATAATCTGTGAGTTTTGTTTATACAGAAAAAAAGGTATTTTTGCAATGCAATTTGCATAAATATTCATCTATGAACAGCAAACAAAATAGGATTCACTTGATTAGTCAAATTATTGAGAACGAAACAGTCCGTTCTCAAAGTGAAATAATCCGAAAACTTGAGCAGAAGGGCGTGTCTATCACACAGGCGAGTCTGAGCCGCTATCTCAAAGAGCTTCAAGCCTCGCGCATACCCGACGGCGAAAACGGATATATATACAAAGTTCCGCAAAGCATATCCAAAGCCACCGCCGTGCTGAGCAACGAGGTGGTTTCGGTGGAGTTTGCTGGAAGCAACATGGCAGTGTTGAAAACCCTCTCGGGCTATGCCAACGCTGTTTCTGCGCAAATCGACAGCAAAAATATGCCCCCCATCGCCGGCACCATCTCGGGCGACGACACCATCCTTATCATCATCCGCGACGGTTTCTCAAAAAAACAAGTCAAAGATTATCTTAGCAACGAGTTTAAGTATATCAAGAATAAATTTATCAACGAATAATAATGAAACTTTGGGACAAAGGTTTTGATACCGCCGAATTTGTAAACACTTTTACTGTCGGTAAAGACCGCGAGATGGATCTCTATCTCGCCGAATATGACACTCTCGGCTGCATGGCTCACGCGCAGATGCTTTCTGAGTGCGGGCTCCTGAGCAAGGACGACAACGCAAAACTGCAAGCCGAACTCAAAAACATTTACAAGACCGCCTGCGACGGCAAGTTTGCCATCGCCGACGATGTGGAGGATGTGCACTCGCAAATAGAGTTTATCCTTACCGAAAAGCTTGGCGACCCGGGCAAGCGTATCCACACCGCCCGCAGCCGCAACGACCAAGTGGTAACTGCCGTAAGACTTTTTACCCGCGCCAAACTGCAAAAGATTATCGAAACCGTCAAGGGCGTTTTCGACACTTTCATATCATTAAGCGAAAAATACAAGAATGTGCTCCTGCCCGGATACACGCATTTGCAGATTGCCATGCCGAGCAGTTTCGGACTTTGGTTCGGTTGCTATGCCGAAAGTCTTGCCGACGATATCTGGACGCTCCTTTCGGCATGGAAAATCAACAACCGCAATCCTCTCGGCAGCGCGGCAGGCTATGGCTCGTCGTTCCCTATCGACCGACAGCGCACTTCCGACCTCTTAGGATTCGACTCTCCCGACTACAACTCTGTTTACGCGCAGATGACCCGTGGCAAGGTAGAAACCGTGGTGGCGTCGGCTCTCGCGCAACTCTCGCAGACTTTGGCAAAATTCGCCGCCGACTGCTGCCTGTTTATGAGTCAGAACTTCAAGTTCATCTCCCTGCCCAAGGAGTACACCACCGGCTCGTCGATTATGCCCCACAAAGCCAACCCCGACGTGTTTGAACTTATGCGCGGCTACTGCAACAAAATCAGCGCGCTGCCTTTTGAACTCAACCGCATCACCGGCAACCTTACCTGCGGATATTTCCGCGACCTTCAGCTCTTGAAAGAGAGCTACCTGCCTGTGTTTGAGCGTATGCAGATGTGCTTGGACTTTATGGAGTTTATCCTCCCGAAGATTCAGCCACGCGAGGACATTCTCAAAAACGAGATGTACCAGCCCATCTTCACCGTAGAGGCTTTGAACGAGATGGTGGCGCAGGGAGTACCCTTCCGCGACGCCTACAAAGAGGTCGGGCATCAGGTGTTAGAAGGCAAGTTCCATTGGGACAAGCCGCTCAACCACACCCACATAGGCAGTATCGGCAATCTCTGCAACGATAAGATTCAGGCACAGTTCAACAATGTGTTCAAGCAGTTTGAATTTGAAAAGGTGGAGAAGGCGGTAAAGAAGCTGACGGAATAGAAACTTCATGTTTCGGTATCTTTGAAGAAATATAAATGACATTGAAATGAAAACTCCTCGAATCGGTCACATTTTTATAGCAATAGTTCTCACCCTATTGTCCGCCATCATCCTCCCCGGATGCTTCAGAACCTCTGAGGACAATGGCAAGGCACACAATAACACCACGCTGTCCGCGACAGAGCAGGCTATCGACCCCGACGGCAGCTACACCGACAAGGACAATGTGGCGCTATATATCCACACTTTCAACCGTCTGCCCAAAAACTACATCACCAAGAAGGAGGCGGAGGCCCTCGGATGGGTAAGCCAGGAGGGAAACCTCGACAAGGTGGCTCCGGGCATGAGCATCGGCGGCGACAAGTTCGGCAACTACGAGGGTCTGCTGCCCAAACAGAAGGGACGGAAATATTTTGAATGTGATATAGACTACGAGGGCGGCAGACGAAACGCCAAGCGGATTGTGTTCAGCGACGACGGTCTGATTTTCTACACCGCCGACCATTACAACTCATTTGAAAAACTTTACTGACATGAAAAAAATAACCATCGACTTTGAAACTTTTGCCGACAAAGAGGAAGCTCACAGCTATTTGGCTGAGCAGCTGGAGTTCCCTGATTATTACGGCAGAAACCTTGACGCGCTCTACGAGTGCCTTACCGAAATATCTTCGCCCACGGCTGTACACCTCGTAAACACCGGCGAAGAGTATGCGGAGCAGATAGCCGCCGTGTTTTCCGATGCCGAGGAAGAAAACAGCAACCTCGCCGTATTTGTGAATTAAACCATATTTACAATTAAAAAAAAAGCCGCAATGTTATTGACACTGCGGCTTATTTAATTGACTGTAGTTTACAAAAACTATGCGTACATTGCTACAATAGCTTCGTAAAGTTCTTGTTTGCCAGAAGTCTGTTTGGGTTCGCCAACTTTCTTGCCGTATTCGTAAACGTCTTCGAAAGTGAGCTTGCCGTCTTCGAAATCTTTACCAATGCCTTTGTCGAACGAAGCGTAGCGCTCAGCTTTCATCTTCTTGTAGGGAGATTCTTCGAGAAGTTTGGCAGCTGATTCGAGAGCGCGAGCCATAGCGTCCATACCAGAAATGTGGGCGATGATGATATCGTCGAGGTCGGTAGAGTTACGACGTGTTTTAGCGTCGAAGTTTGTGCCACCGTTGCCGAGACCGCCACCACGGATGATTTCCATCCAAGCCTGCACGAGTTCGTACTGGTCGATGGGGAACTGGTCGGTATCCCAGCCGTTCTGGTAGTCGCCACGGTTAGCGTCGATAGAGCCGAGCATGCCGTTGTCAACTGCAACTGCGAGTTCGTGTTCGAATGTGTGACCAGCCAAAGTAGCGTGGTTAACCTCGATGTTTACTTTGAAGTCTTTCTCCAAGCCGTGAGCTTTGAGGAATCCGATAACTGTCTCGGTGTCGACATCGTACTGATGTTTAGAAGGCTCCATAGGTTTGGGCTCGATAAGGAATGTGCCTTTGAAACCTTTTTTGCGAGCGTAGTCGCGAGCCATTGTGAGCATGGTAGCCATGTGCTCTTTCTCGCGTTTCTGATCGGTGTTGAGGAGGCTCATGTAGCCTTCGCGACCGCCCCAGAATACGTAGTTAGAAGCACCGAGTTCGATACCAGCGTCGATAGCGTTCTTAATCTGAACGATAGCGCGAGCAACAACGTCGAAGTCGGGGTTAGTAGAAGCACCGTTCATATAGCGGCCGTTGCCGAATACGTTAGCTGTTGACCAGAGAAGTTTTATGCCGGTTTCTTTCTGTTTTTCTTTGAGGTAAGCAACGATAGCTTTGAGGTTAGCCTCGTATTCCTCTACTGAGCTGCCTTCCGAAACGAGGTCAACATCGTGGAAACAGTAGTATTCGATGCCGAGTTTCTGCATAATTTCGAAACCAGCGTCGGCTTTCTGTTTAGCAATTTCAATAGCGTTAGCACCGTTATTCCAAGGGAATTTCTTTGTACCACCGCCGAACTGGTCGCTACCTTCTGCGCAGAGGGTGTGCCACCAAGCCATTGCAAAACGCAACCAGTCTTTCATTTTCTTGCCCATGATTACTTTTTCAGCATCATAGTAGTGGAATGCCATAGGATTTTTTGAATCTTTGCCTTCAAATTTGATCTTTCCGATTTTATCGAAATATTCTTTTGCCATTTTTTTGAATATTAGAATGTTAATAAATAAAATAGTTTACAAAATTTTGTTGAGTTTTTCTTTCCAAGCGTTGTAAGCGTCGTCGTAAGCCGCCTGATTCTTAACATCGGGTTCGGTAACCTCCACTTTCTTGAGGTTGCTGAAAGCCTCCTCGGGCGAAGCGTAGATGCCTGCGCCGATACCTGCGCCACGGGCTGCTCCGATAGAGCCGTCGGTGTTGAAAAGCTCGATAGCTGCCCCTGTGGTGGTGGCCAAAGTGTTGCGGAATACGGGCGAGTAGAACATATTGGCCTTGCCTGCGCGGATAACCTTGGTATCTATACCGATGGTCTTCATAATGTCCATACCGTACTTGAACGAGAACGCAATGCCTTCCTGACCAGCGCGGTAGAGATGAGCCGCCTTGTGGATATTGAAATTGAGGTTAACAACTGCGGCGCCCGGATTCTGGTTTTCGAGAACGCGCTCTGCACCGTTGCCAAAAGGCATGATGCTGAGACCTTCGCTGCCGATAGGAATTCCGGCTGCTATAGAGTCCATTTCAGAATAGCTTGTCATGCCGCCGCCAACCTGCTTGTTGAGCCACGAATTGAGGATACCTGTTCCGTTGATACAGAGTAGGATACCGAGGCGTTTCTTGTCTGCTGTATGATTAACATGAGCGAATGTGTTTACTCGCGACTGCGGGTCGTATTTAACCTGCTCGCTAACACCGTAGACCACCCCCGAAGTACCGCCGGTAGCAGCAATCTCGCCGGGGTTGAGCACGTTGAGCGAGAGAGCGTTGTTAGGCTGGTCGCCGCCACGGTACGAAACCTTGATGCCTTTTACCAAACCGAGTTCCTTGGCAGCAGCCTCGGTAAGCTCGCCTTGGTTAGAGAATGTAGGAACAATCTCAGGGATAAGGTCTTTTGAGAAACCGTAGTAGTCCAAAAGGAATTGGGCTACATCGTTTTGCTCAAAATCCCAGAACATACCTTCCGACAGACCGCCTACTGTGGTTTGGATTTTACCGGTAAGTTTCATAGCGATATAGTCGCCGGGAAGCATGATTTTGTATATTTTGCTGTAAAGCTCTGGTTCGTTGTCTTTTACCCATTTGAGTTTCGACGCGGTGAAGTTGCCCGGCGAGTTGAGCAGGTGTCCGAGACACTTTTGAGTGCCGATTTCTTTGAGCGCGGTAGCTCCGATTCCGGCGGCGCGGCTGTCGCACCAGATAATGGCGGGACGGAGGGGATTCTGATCTTTGTCTACCGCTACAAGTCCGTGCATTTGGTAAGAAATACCGATAGCTTCAATTTTAGCGGGGTCAACACACGAAAGACGCATAACTTCGGCAAGTGCGAGCTTGAGGTTTTCCCACCAGAGGGTAGGTTCCTGCTCTGCCCAGCCGGCACGTTTTGCGGTAATTTTCATCTCCTGTTTGGGATAGAAAGCCGATCCCTCGCATTTTCCGCTATTGGCCTCTATCAGCGACACTTTCACTGACGAACTGCCTATGTCAAAACCTAATAGATACATAGTCTTATGTTTTTTAACTTTGTTTAACAATACAATGCTGTTATATACCGCAAATGTAAGAACGTTTTTGATATTACGGATATATTTTCGGATTTATTTTTTAAGGAAATTATTAAAAATAGTTAAATAATTGTTATTCAAAATATTATCGATAACAAGGAAAACATCCATATAAAATATAAGGTGTAGGTCGTACACAATTGTGGTATAAGGAGTTCGCAAGTAGGCAGCTGAAAACAAAAAAAAATTCCGAAGCAATGCTCCGGAATTTTCTGTGAACTATCTTTAAAAACTATCATTAAAAAATTTTTTCTATAGGCAGCCCTCCTTAATATTTTTATTTATTACATGGTTAATACTCTATTTAATTGTAGTTAGTAATAAGTTGTTCATTTATTACGATGCAAATATAGATATAAATTTTAAATAAAAAAACTTTTTGAGTATTATTTTTGAAAATTTTAAAAATTTTTTTTTGAAAATTAGATAATATAGAATAGACAAAAAATAGAGAATATAATTTTAAATTATTATTTATGGATTTTAAAAATAAAATAAAAAAGATTTGAAATAAAAGGTTAATTTGTAAATGGTTTAATATTATAACAAAATAGACAAATATATAGAAAACTTGCTGGCAGATGCATAGTCATGCAAATCCAGAATTACAATGGAAAACGAAGATAGATGAAAAAATATAATCCTACACTCCTATTTAAAGAGGACAGCCGCTCTGATTCCGAAATTTGCAGGTGTGCCGGCTACGAATGTTGGAAAACCGATGATATCTCCGGCATTTCCGGCATCTATCAGATACTCCGTGTTTAAAAGATTCTTAGCCCAGACACCTAAGTCAAAGTTTACACGGCCTTTGTTAAACCTGACACCGGCTGTGGCGTTTACTATCGCAAAAGCATCTTGTGAAAGGTCCTCCCTGTCGCTGTCCTCGAAATAGAGCTTGCTCTTATATGAGATGTTGGGCCGGAAATACAGCAAGACCTTGTTTTGCAACGGTATCTCGACATCGAAACCAAAGTCAAACGAGTGCTCGGAACTCAGGCGGAACGAATTGCCCGCGTATTCCTGCTTGTTGCCGTCTTCGTCGTTATCCGAAAACTCGCCGTCGAAAAAAGAATAGTCGCCAAAAAATGATACGAAACGCTTGAAATAATACTTTAACGACAGCTCCACACCTGTACCGCGCGCACGTCCCTTGTCGGTAACGTGGTACTTGGTCTGTCCGTCCTCGTCGGTGTATGCCGAGGTACTCTGGAAATGCAGCCAGTCGTAGTGGTAAGCGGCAAGTGCATATGCAAGCCGGTTGCCGAACACGGTGCCCTTTGCTCCTATTTCATAATTTAAAATTGTCTCGGATTGCAGCTTCAACGGTTCTTCGGGGTTGTAATTGAAGAAAACTACGCTCGGACGGCGGCCTTTGGCAAACGATGCGTAGATATTGTTGGTAGGGGTTATCATATAATTGGCTACCAAACGTCCCACCCACGACAATTCATCGCCATCAATCCAATAGGTAACGCCATCGGTACTCTTATACACCATGTATCCACCGGTAGGGGGTGTCATCGAAGTAGATTGGTAACCAGTTTTTTGTCGTTCGTAGGTTCCGCGCAATCCCAAGGTCAGATAGAAATTGCCATACACGTTCCAAGTAACGTCGGCAAACACGTCGGTTTCAAAGTTGTACGTGGTGTTCTCGTGGTTTTCCTCATATTCGGTTATCATTGAGGCGTTAGAAATCAAATCCAATCCGGCATCCTTAAGACCTTGTTCAATAGGCAGTCCGGCAACCACCTGCTCGGCAGAAGCCCCGTTCAAAAGCGCAGCAGCTTGAGGCTGGGCAGCAAGCAATTGGTTGAGGGCGTTTACCAGGATGCCGTTGACCGTGCTTTTGGTAGTTCCGAAAAAATCAGGCGTGGTGTCCCATTTGTCTGTGTCGAGCCACTGGTTCCACGATTCAAGATGCGCCGACATAGCATCCTTAATAGGTTGGTAGACAGCATTGCTATAACCGTCGAGGGCTTGAGTTATCATGTCGGCATATTCGGGTGGATACTGGCTCAGCAACTGCTGTTTAAAAGATTCGATACCGTTTTTAACACCATCGGAAACCGAGTTAGGAAGGTCGTCAAGTTTCTCCTTCAAAGAAGGCTTCACACAGTTTGGAAACATTACCGAAAGATCCGACCAAAGATTCATTGTATGCTCGCAATACTCGTACATAGCTCCAATTCCGAAAAATCCGCTCAGGTGGTCGCCCTTGGTCCAGTTGAGGCGCAACTCCTCGCTCAACTGATACTGCTTGGACATTTCGCGGGCGTCTAATATATAAAGATATGTGCCGTCGCCGTCGAAATACTCGTCGGCATATACGCCACGTATTCCGAAAGTGTTGGTAAGATTCAAGTTAGAATTAATCTCCCGGTTGTAGTCCAAAGCCAGTCCGCCGAGATGACGCACTAAGCCAAGCGGGTATTTGCCCTCGAGATAGGCTTCGGTAAAAGGCGAGGTGTTGCCGCCAGGAGGAGCAATCTGCTTAGACTTGAAACATACGCCGGGATTGTTGTCGTACAAATAATCGAGTATTATATTAAAGGTGTGCTTCTCGTTTTTGGAAATGCTGAGGGTATTGCGGAACGAATATGTGTTTTTGCCGTTGAGACGACCTCCGGCAAGATTGTTGATATATCCGTCGTGATAATCGTAGCTGAATGCGAAACGGTTGGCGATGTTTTCGTTAACAGGCGTATTAACAAAGCCTTGCGCGCCCCGCTGACCAAAACAGCCCACATTGAATTTTAAAGAGGCAGAAAACTCTTTTTCGGGACGGCGGGTGATAAAGTGTACCGCGCCGATTTCTGCTCCGCGGCCAAAAAGCGTTCCCTGAGGACCTCTCACCACCTCGATACGTTCCAAGTCGAAAGGCTCCAAAACGGAAGCCTGCTCCCGCGACGCAGAAATACCGTTGAGGAAAACAGATATACGGGGCTGGAAAAAGCTCTCCATACCGTCGGAGGTTACGCCACGGATAGAATATCCCGCCTTGTTCTGTCCTTGGATGATATTGGTAAAGCCGGGCACATATTCGCTTATTTCGTCAATCTGAGTGGCGTTAAGCTCGTTCAAACGCTGCTGGTCAAACGCCGTTAACGCGATAGGCACTTCGATACTCGACTGAAGACGTTTCTGCGTACTTACCACAATATCGTCGATGGTTTTAACGCTGACAGGCTCAAACACCACATCGGTATTGTCGTAATCAGGATCGATAACCTTGTCCTGATAGCCAGAGTATTGTATTATAACAGCATTATGCTCGTATTCGGGCGGTATGTCGAGAGTGTAAGAACCGTCGGTTTTGGTCAGAGTCATAATCGACGTGCTGTCAATTCTCACCGACGCGCCCATAAGGGGTTTGTGGTTGCTGTCGTAAACCTTGCCAGTGATGGAGTTCTGCGCAAAGGAAAAATTAACTATCAGACACAAGGCCGTTGTCAGAAAAATCTTCACTAATTGTTTCATTATTAGTTGTTTTAATGTTACAACAATAAAATCTCCTTTATCTTATCTTCAATCCAAAAACAATAATATCGTCGATTTGCGAGAATTTGTCGCCTATCCATTTTTCGTGGGTTTCAATCACCACCCGGCATTGCTGCTCCATGGGCAGATGGTTAATGTCGGCGAGCATCTGTGTAAAGTTGCCAGAGAGGTATTTGCGACCGTTATCCCCGCCAAACTGGTCGAGATAACCGTCGGAAGTGAGGTAAATCGCATCGCCGTGACAAAGCTGTATGCTCTTAGACGTAAAGCTGTTGTCGTCGCGGATATATACACCGATAGGCATTCTGTCGGCTTTGAGCGTGGTAAGGCGGACAAAGCCATCGCCTACTGGTTTTACAAAATCGCGCCCCTCGATATTCTGGTTGGCGAGTTCCTCTTGATCTTTGTCGAAGTGGCGGAAAAGATAGCCGTTGTTGTTGGCTCCGGCAAATTCGAGAACAAGGGTCTTGGTGTTAACTTTAATAAGCGAAAGATCCATGCCGTCTTTGCTTTTGGAATTCATGTTCTCTTGATGGAGCGCCTTCTTAACCTCGGAACGCAGATTATCGAGAATCTTATCGGGCGCAAAAATCTTGCGCTCGCTCACAATCTTATTGAACAACGAACTGCCGAGCATACTCATGAACGCGCCCGGAACACCGTGCCCCGTACAGTCGGCTGTCGCTGCGAACAGAATATCGCCTTCACGGTAGAACCAATAAAAGTCGCCGCTGACAATCTCCTTAGGACGGAAGAACAAGAAATAGTCGTAACCCAATTCCTTGATAAAATCGGGTGCGGGACATACCGCCTGCTGTATACGGTGGGCGTAGACTATACTGTCGGTAATCGACTTGTTCTTGGTTTCGATAATCTCTTTCTGACGGGAAATCTCCTCGTTGATGTTCATAATCTCCTTGTTAGCCCGTTGGAGATTCTCCTTCTGCATATTGATTTCCTCGTTTTTCAGGAGGAGGTCGGCATTCTTTATCTCGATTTCGGCTTTCTGCGAATTGAGTTTCTGGTTTTTCTTACGAACTATTATAAAGATAACGAAGAACACCGCAACCACCAAACCGAAAAGCGCAATCATAAGCCTGTATACCTGCTTCGACTTTTTCTCGTTCTCTAAGGCGAGTTCCTGGTTTTTACGCTCGTTTTCAAGCTCGTGAATTTCCTGAAGACGTTTCTGGTCTACCAATTCCTGCTCTTTTAGCTTCAATGAGTCCTGAGCACTTCGAGCCTGCAGGTCGCTTAATTCCTTGTCGCGGCGGATTGCAAGCTCGCGCTGACGGGCGAGCAGCAGATTCTGCTGGATGATGTCTTTTTCTTTGGCGTTGAGCTCGAGGTCTTTTTCAAGAAGCTCGTTTCTACGGCGTTCTGATTCAGCCTCACTCTTGAGCCTGCGGTTGTTGAGGTCTTTGAGTTCGGCCTCCACAATCTCGTCAGAATAATTTTTTTCCGCCTCCTCCATATTACGAAGGTCTTCTGAAAGCTCACGCTCGTCGTACATTTGGTGAATCATAGCCGAATCACGCAGGTTGAGGTATTTTTGGTAATAAACCAAAGCCTTATCGTATTCGCCCTTGGCCTGCAGTATCTGGTTGTAAGTTTGATAAGCGTCGCGTTGCAACTGCGGGTTGCCTGAGCTATCGGCAGCTTCCAATGCTTCGAGGCAGGAGTTTTCGGCATTATGCAAGTCCTTATTTTTAAGGTAAATAAGCGCAAGAATATTGCCTACCTGCGAATACTGCTCTATCTGACCGTTATCCTTGCGCAGCTTCATCGCCTTGCTAAGGTATTCGTAACATTCTTTGTTGTTGCCCATATTCTGATAGCACAAGCCCAAGTTGGTGTAAGTGCCGGCAAGCTGGTCGTCGGAAGGGTGCCCGAGATTGTCAACATCAGCTATCTGTTTGAACATATTGATGCCATCGGCACTGTTTCCGTTCAAAACCTGACAGTATGCTATATTATTAAGTGTGTTGAGCGCGGTGGGAGTATCTCCGCCGTCGGCGCACAAATCGTAAAGCTTGTAGTTTATATCCAAAGCCTTGTCGTATTGTTTGAGTTTTTGATATATATCGGCGAGACGTTGCATAGTCTGTTTTTGAGCTGGGAAGTCGTTGTCGCGCTGATAGTAATCCAAAAGTTTTTCGTAACACGTAGCGGATTCTTCGTAATCGCCATTCAGATAGGTGCATACTGCCAAATGGTTGGTGGTTTGCCTGATTCTCTCGGTATCGTTGGCTTTTTGGAAAACCGTAAGAGCCGACGAGAAATTCTCGTTAGCGCGATTGTAATGGCGACGGTTGAAATATAGGAGGCCTATCTCGTTGTCAATGTCGGCAATAGCAAGTTTCCCCTCGTCGGTATTGCGGTCTAATCCGCTCTTGGCTTCCACATAGTAATGGAGTGCTTCTTCGGGCTTGGAATTCATTTTTCTATAAGTACGTGCAAGAAGAAGGCTGTTGTCGTATGCGAGGTCTTTGAAATCGGTCTGGCGGCAAAACGAAAGCGATTTTTCGGCTGCGCTGATTAACTGGTCGGTTTCGCCAAGATCAAGATGGCGGTATGCCAGCTGGTTAAAGAGGAGCGCGAGTTTAACAGAGTTGGTTTCCTTGTCGATAAGAGCAGAAATACTGTCGCGTTGACGAGCCGAATCCGCACCGGTCTGAGCATTAATTGTCAGGCTGATGCAGATAGCCACAACGATTGCGATTATTTTAGTAATCCTGATATACATCTGCAAATCCTTGTATGTCTGTTAAAAATCCTTTTTTTTGTTCAATTGATGTTTTTATCAAATACTGTTCCTATTTTAAAAATCATAAGAAAGAATTAAACGTAAATTCCTGAGAAGTTGCGGATTATATGGCAAATCCACGTCCATCTCTTTGGAGTCGATACCGCCGTAGTGTGTGTTAAACACATTTGTAACCTTAGCCATGGCATGAAGGTTCTTGCTTAGGTTTATGCAGTATGTTAAATCCAGATTGTAATAAGCCTTAGCCCAGAAGTAGTCGTTGTCGGGACTGCTGTAATATTTTCTTGCCCACTTGCTGCAGTAGACGTTTTCGGCGCGGAGGCGCATAAACCTTAAGAATGTAAAGTCGAAGGCGAACTGAACCTGATAACGCGGTGTCTGACGGATATGATCCATACGGTCGTACTTTGAGTCGTCGGTTACGTTCTGGTCGTAAATATTCTCGTGTCCCATCGAAAGTGTTAAACCACAGTTGATATTTAAATGGATAGGCTGTATCAAATTTTTCATTACCACAATAAACTGATAACCACGGAGTTTGATTTCGGCATCATTCACATTGCGGTAGGTACGGGCGTAAGACTTGCCATCGCTTGTATAAACGGCAGAACTACCCATTCCCTTGTATATAGTGTCGAGCTCTCCCCAGCAACGGTCGATGGGATTCCGCACACGGTTGGTGTATGCCACAAGGTCAAAATAGTCGGTTTTGTTGAGATAGTAGCGCAAGCCGAACTCTGTGGAAGATACTTTTTCGGGTTCGAGTTTGTGCGCCGGCACTTGCTGATATGCCACGAGAGGTGCTACTTCTTGCTGCACATTCATCAGTCTGTACATGTTGCTAACGGTGATGGATGCGTCAACAGCCGTTACACCGTAGAGTTGCTGCGCCGACGGTGCTTTATAGGCGTATCCTTGCGAAGCCCGGAATGTAATACGGTCGGTAAGGTTAACGAGCGCGGCAATACGCGGATTGGTGTTGCTTCCCCAAAGCGAGTTGTAGTCGTAACGGACACCACCGGTAAGCGAAAGCCTCTTCCAGTCCCAAACCACCTGACCGTAAACGCCGTTGGTGTAATATGCGTATGGATAGATGCCAAACTCACCAAATATCGGATCGGAGTAGTTGACTGTTTTGGCAAACGCCTTGTATTTATCTTTCGGGAACTTGTATGGCGACTCGTTGGTAGTAGGCAGCACACCCGAGTACATATACGACACACCGGCGTTGAAGCTGAGACATTTGGATGCCCGATACGAAATATTCTCTTCAAAACCGGCATCATCGCCAGCTCCGTACATATATTGGACAAGCGGCGAATAGCATACGCCACGCTGCGAGTTGTCGTCCATTCGGTAGCGGAAATACTTAAGCACAGTATTGGTGGAGAATTTTCCGAATGTCCAATCGCCAGAGATTACAGCACGGATGATTTTTTCGCCCTGCATAAAGTCGGGGTCGGAGTATTTGAAAAGCATCGGTGTCTGACCGAGCGATGTATAATCCTTACGGTGAAGATAGTTGTACGACAACGTGATACCACGGTATCTGAGTTCGATACCAGCCTGAGCCGCCTCTTGCTGTATGCGTCCCATCTCAGGATAATTCAAGTCGCCTTCCCAACCGGCGGTATAACCCACTATCTCGCGTACTTGAGGCATGTTGGCCAAATAATAATCCCTCATTTTGTCGTACCTTTCCTGAGTCATCTCCTTTGGCATAAACGAGTCGATGGAGCAGACAAAAGGTACACCTCGCTGTTCAAAATAGTTCCAACGGTTGTAGAGGTCGTCATCGTCGTTGTCGGTGATATTCATATTTTTGTAGCGGAGGTTGGTGCCGTACACCATATACTCGGCCACGTGCTTGCCACGACCGAACTTGCCGCCAGCCATGAAATTGATGTAATGATAGTCGCCTGTGCCAGTAATAACGTCGGCACTTGCAAATGTCTTGTCGATATGCTGCTTGGTTACGATGTTGATAACGCCCGAGCAGGCATCGTTACCGTAGCTTGCCGCAGCAGGACCGTAGACAATCTCGATGCGGTCGGCCTGACGTACAGGAATATTAGCTCCGAGCGGCATTCCTGTTGGTGCTGAGGGCTTGAGGTCAACACCGTTGAGCAGTATTTTGGTGTAGGTGTTACCCATCACACCGCGCTGCATAAACGCCTCGCCAAACTCGCCAGAACAAGGCTGCGATACTCGTATCCCCGGCACGGTTTTTAGCACGTCGCACAATGTTACATAGCCATTATTAACAATATCTTCATGTGAAATCATGTAGATGGTTACTGGCAACTCGTCAACACTTTTGGATGTACGACCGGTAGAGATTACGAGTTTGTGATTAACCGCGCTATCATAGCTAATGTTCGACTTGTCTAACAGCTCGCGTATGTTGATAGGCAACGTATCAACTTGTGGAAATGCCGCAAATGGTATCACAAGAAGCACAATGGTTGCTATTATGTGAAAAAAAACTCTCATAATAAGGTTTTAAGGTTCTCATGTTTACAAAACATGTCTTATGCAAATATAAGAACCTTTTTCACAATAACAACTATTGTTTTCTTATTTTTATTTTACCAATTTGTAAAAAGATTGAGGAACAGGTACTTCAAACTTCATAATCTTGCCTGTGGCAGGGTGGCGGAATGCGAGGGTGGCAGCGTGGAGGCATACTCGGCGTATCGGGTCGGTCTTGGCATCGTATTTGGCATCGCCGGCTACAGGATGTCCTATTGCCGACATCTGCGAACGTATCTGATTTTTGCGTCCGGTGTCGAGGTTGAGCTTGACAAGAGCATAGTCGCTGTTTTGCTGCATAACCTCATATTCGGTAACGGCATATTGTCCACCATTGTTGATCCACGACGAATGGACTTTGAGCATCTTGTCTTCGGTAAGGTAGGATTTTATAACATCATGCTTGCGCTCAAGCACGCCTTCCACTACGGCATAATACGAGCGCTCTACCACCACCTCGTTCCAGTTCTGGCGCATGGCATCGCGTGCGGAGAGGCTCTTGGCAAACATCATCACGCCAGAAGTCTTGCGGTCAAGACGATGGACAACAAATATATGCCGTCCTTTGCCCGACCTCTTAACGTGCATATTTATAATATGATAGGCGGTATTTTCTTTGTCGGCGTTGGTTCCCACCGACAATAGTCCCTCCCGCTTGTTAATTACCACCACGTGGTTGTCTTCGTAGAGAATCTTGATATTCTTGTTGGTCAAGCCGCCATGAGTGAGTTTCTGCTTGGGCAGAATGCGGATTTCGTCGCCCTTCTTTACGGCAAAGTTAAACGCCGTGGTGCCAATGCCGCCCACTATCACGCGACCCGATTTGAGTGTTTCGCGGATGTCGGTCTTGCTGCGTGGGGCTAGTATCTCAAATAGAATATCGAGCAACTGACCCTCTTTCGGTGAGGAAAAAATATCGTCTGTCATAAATTAATGATTTACTTTGAAACTTTCGAGATAATTTTGTATAGCCTTACGGTCGAGTTTGCGACCAATAAATACAAGTTTTGTAAAACGTTGCTCGCCGGGCTGCCAATCTTCGCCGTCTTCCACAAGGAAAAAGTTGCGCACGCTTTGGAAAATCAGTCGTTTGGGTTTGCCGGCTATGCTGAGTATTCCCTTGATACGGAACACGTTAGACGCATTATATTGCAAAACGCCTTGAATCCAATAAACAAATTTTTGTTCGTCGAGACTGCCTTCTATTGTAAATCCCTCGCTTACAATACTGTGGCGGAATGCCTTTGCCTTGGCAGGGTTTTGAGCAAACGAACCAAAATCGGCGTCCATTGCCTCAAATTTTAAAGGTGTGGCGTTGCGAAAATCTACCACAAGTTTTTCAACATTGGCGGCTGAATAAGCAAACGTATTGATAATGTCCACGTTTGAAATATCGGCGTGTGATACGCAATACAATTTTGCCGTTGGATTAACCGTGCGGATAAGGTTCTTAACGCGCTCGCCCTGTTCGGGAGTTACGTCTTCGATTTTGTTTAAAAGAATAATGTCGGCAACAGCAAGTTGACGGTGTACCTCAGGTTGTTCGGCGGCGCTGTCTTCGTAGGTCATAGCATCGGCAAGGCATATTACGCTGTCGATTACAAACTTACGCTGCATTTCTTCGTAACCCACAAAGTTGTCGATAACGCCTGCGGGGTCGGCAATGCCGGTGGTTTCGATCAAAAGGTTTGAAAACGTGTATTTAGAAGTAAGCAAGTTGTTGAGCGTTTGGGCAAGACCCTCGCTAAGGTTGCAGCAGATACAGCCGTTAGAGAGTTCAATCATATTGTCGATATTGCCAACGATAAGTCCGCCGTCGATACCCACCTCGCCAAACTCGTTTTCAATTACCGCAAAACGCTTATCGCTATATTTGCG